>JABIXC010000016.1 GCA_018666775.1 Rhodospirillales bacterium
ATTACCGGACCTAACTAAAACAGGTTGATCTCGCGGATAGACCGCAGAACCGGGAACCATGTGCCAATCAAGGCCTGTGGCCACAGGATGCGCAGCAACATGTGAAACAGGCCATAGCAGAACAGCCACATGGGCAGCACCCACATCAGCGTCACCTTCCAGCTTTCCCCGCCTTCCTTGCGGACATAAGCCAGCATGAACAGAAGGTTGGCCAAAAGCAGCCCAATGACATGGGCCAAGAGCACATAGCCAATGCACCACCCAAAATACCGCGCGGCGCGGATATAAACGGTTCGGCTGGTAAGGTCGCCATAATCTGCCTGAATATCAAAATGGATATCGTCTTGGACGGCATCTTTGCCATCAGCACCGGCTGATTTTTTCGGCGGCGCGATAAACAGTTTGCCGCCGACCAGAAGTACCGCGAAGAAGAGCCCCAATATGCCCACAGCCATTGGCGTGAGACGCGCTTCAAGATCCCATTCTGTGGACAAGGTAAAGGCGCCGATGAACAGCCCACCCATGATCAGGGAAAAGATAAAATCAGGGTTCTTTAAATAATCACTCTGAATTTCATAGCGGGTCTTTTCGCGTTTTTCGTCCTTATTACGTTCACGCCATTTTTTAATAAAGGGCCATGCCACAGAGAGCACTGTAAAGGCGAAAACAGTGATCACGATCGGCCTTTCCATCCAGTCAAAATCCCAGCGGCTCACCGAAATGAACAAATAACGCTCTATCAGCGCACCAAGGACGAACCCGAGCACCAATGGTGGCCTTGGCCAATGCAAGCGCTTCATGAGCCAACCTAGCCCACCAAATATCAATAAGGCGTTGAGATCGCCCCAAGATTTATTGCCCTGGAAGGCACCAAGGAAGGTCACCGATAAAACGATGGGCACCAAAATTCCTGGCCGGATCTGGGCGATCTTGGCAAGCTTGTCTGAAAAGGCGAAACAGATGCCTGCGCCCATAATATTGGCAAACGCAACAGACCAAACCATGGTGTAGGTAAGGTCCAGATGTTCTGTCAGCATCTTTGGCCCCGGCACAATGCCGTGGATCAAAAAGGCACCCAAAAGTAGCGCCATAGAAGCAGAACCCGGCACACCAAAGGCAATGGTCGGCACCAAGGCACCGCCTTCTTTGGCATTGTTGGAGCTTTCCGATGCGATCAAGCCACGGATGTCGCCCTTACCAAAGGTCTCTGATGCGCCCTTTTCGGTGCGCGCCGCATGGCCATAGGCCACCCAATCCACCACTGAGGCTCCAATGCCCGGGACCGAACCCAAGGCAGAGCCAATCAATCCACAGCGCAAGACCAAAAACCAGTTGTTAAAGACATCGCGCACGCCTTGCATCTGGCCCTTGCGACCAACAGTGACGGTATCGCCGGCCACGGTCTTCCGCGTAATCGCCAAATCTGCCAATTCCGGAATGGCAAACACACCAAGGGCAAAAGGCACCAAAGGCAGGCCATCCCACAAATATTGGCTGCCAAAGGTCCAGCGCAATATCCCCGTCTGTTGATCATCACCAATGGTCGAGACCAACACACCCAAACATGCCGCCATCACACCCTTTACGGGGGTGTTGCCCGACAACACCGCCACCAAAGACAGGCCAAAGACGCAAATCGCCAGCATTTCCGGCTGGGAGAAAGACAGCATGAAAGGCCGCAACAACGGCAGGCTAACGCCCAGCAACAAGGCACCAAACAACCCGCCCATAACCGATGCCGTAAAGGCCGCGCCAAAGGCACGGCTTGCCTCACCTTTTCGGGCAAGGGGGTAGCCATCCAAAATGGTCGCAGCCGATCCGGATGTGCCGGGCACGCCAAATAAAACGGCCGGAATGGTATCTGACGTCACCGTCACCGAGCCTAACCCCAGCATCATGGCAATGGCCGAATAAGGGTCCAACGCATAGGTAAAGGGGAGAAGAAGAGTCAACCCAACCAGACCGCCAAGCCCGGGGATAACCCCGACCACAAGGCCCATCAGGACCCCGGCAACCAGGAACATAATCCGCGATGGATCAGAAAGAATAACAAGGGCCTGAATGGCCATGTCGAACATGGGGCCAATATTGGCCACAGTTTGCGCTTCCATTTAAATATTCTCCCTGATCACAGATCGCAAAGGTTTCAACCCTTTTATAGGGGGCTCAAGCACACCGCAACCCCTGCCTTACAAGAGCGGGTCAGAACCGCTTTTAGCCGTCTGTTCTGCTGTTTCCGACCGGATGCGCACCTGGCGGCGGGCCACATAAAGCGTAGAGCCAATAATCACAATGGAACCGACAAGGGTCCAGACATCGGGAAAAATAGTAAACAGGACGATATCGAAAATGATGCCATACAGCAGCCGCATGTAATCAAACGGCATAATGGCCGTGGCTTCACCGGCCCGGAAGGCAAGAGCGATCATGGATTGGCCGATAACATAGAGAAGGCCAGTCAGGACAAGCCAGCCAAATTGTTCAGCCGTGGGCGTGGTCCAGACCATAAATGTTGGCACCGCAGAAACCAGGGTGGAAATAAGAAGATAGTAAAAAACCACCGTCGCCGGTTCATCAATGCCCGATGCCTTTTTCAAAAAGACATGGGCCGATGCGTGACACAGCGTTGAAAAGACCAACACCATCAACGGCAGGCTGACCCCGTCGATCACCGGACGGGCAACAATCAACACGCCCACAAACCCAATGATAATGGCGCTCCAACGCCGCCAGCGCACGATTTCACCCAGGAATAATACCGCCAAGACCACCAAAAACAGGGGCCGGGTAAAGGTAATGGCAATCACCACCGCAAGCGGAAGATAGGCCAGCGCGTAATAGACGCAAATTTGGCCGATGCCCCCTAAAATACCCCGCCCCAATTGTATCCCCGGACATTTGGAACGAAGAATGCTCGGCCCCTTTTTCATCAGCAAGGGGATCATGGCAACAAGACCAAAAATACAGCGGAAGAAATTCAGCTCAAACGCATGAATGTCCGTGGACAACCATTTGGCAATGGCCATCGCACCAGCCATGGCCATGGCACCTGTTGCCATCCACAATCCACCGCGCAAATTCCCGGGCACTTGCAACCAGCGGGCTTGCAGCGCAGCGAACATTGGAAAGGCTTTAATCAAGATGTTGGTTGGTGTTGACGCAAATGGCGCCTACATCGCCTCCAGCAAGGCAAGGGCCGCATTGGTAGAGGTGGTGTCGGCATGGGCATCATAAGCAGGCCGCCCACGGCCCGTAAACCCATGCGCACAGCCGGGGTAGACGTTGATTTCAACCGCACTGTTGCCTGCCAGTGCCGCGCGGGTGGCATTGACCTCTTCCATGGGAATAGATGTATCACTGTCGCCAACATGAATGGTCATGGGACAGGCCAGTTTGTCAGCTTCATCCAAATTCAAGCCGATCTTTGTGCCATGAAAGCTGATGGCCCCATCAACACCAAGACGGGTCCCTGCCAGATACGCATAGCGCCCGCCAAAGCAATAGCCCATCACCGCGACCTTGCCCGTGCACAGGTCATGGGCTCGCATGGCTTTGACCGCATCGCCCAGATCAGAAACCCCCAGATCAACGTCAAATTCTGCATAGCGTTTTTTGGCTGTTGCCACATCTGCTTCATCACGGCTCATGGGGCCCGGAATGGAACGCCAAAAAGGGTCCGGGGCCATAACCAGATACCCGCGATCGGCATAGGTGCCCATAATTCTATGCACGTCATCGGTGTTGCCAAAAACCGACGGCACAATGATGATGCCTTTACCCGGCGTTGCGGGGGCCGCAACATCAACCGGCATGGCCGTCCCGTCGGTCGTTGCAATGGTGATGGTTTCAATATTTGTGGTCATAAAATTCCCCTCAAGCCATCGTCTAACTTAGCGACGCTCAACCAAGTGTTTTTTAATTTCACCAATAGCCTTAGCCGGGTTCAGATTTTTGGGGCAGGTGTTGGTGCAATTCATAATAGTGTGACACCGATAAAGCCGGAACGGGTCTTCCAGTTCATCCAGCCGTTCCCCGGTATGTTCATCGCGCGAATCGATGATCCAGCGATATGCCTGCAACAAGGTTGCCGGGCCCAAGAACCGATCATCATTCCACCAATAGCTGGGACAAGATGTGGAACAACAGAAACACAAAACACATTCCCACAACCCATCCAGAAGTTTTCTTTCTTCCGGGCTTTGCAAGCGTTCGCCATTAACCGGCGTTGGAGTTTCGGTTTTAATCCAGGGTTCAATCGATGCGTATTGCGCGTAGGCATTGGTCAAATCCGGCACCAGATCCTTCACCACCTTCATATGGGGCAGCGGATAAATTTTGGCATCGCCCTTGATCTCTTCAATGGCTTTGGTGCAACTCAAGGTATTGGTGCCATCAACATTCATGGCACAGGACCCACACACCCCTTCACGACACGACCGACGGAAGGTCAGGCTTGAATCCACCTCGTTCTTGATCTTGATCAGCGCATCAAGCACCATCGGCCCGCAGGCATCCATATCCAGTTCATAGGAATCCACGCGCGGGTTTTCTTCATCATCAGGGTTCCAACGATAGACGTGGAACGTCTTGACGTTGGTGGCACCTTCGGGTGCCCGATGGGTTTTTCCCTTTTTAACTTTCGAATTACGCGGAAGCGTGAGTTCCACCATGGAAACAGTCCTTTAAATTCAAACCACAGCCCAATAGAAGGCCGACTTAATATACCCGCTCTTTGGGAGGGAAGGTTTCGATATCATCGCTCAGTGTGTTCAAGTGTACCGGGCGATACTTAAAGCTAACGTTTTGATCCCCATCAAGATAGGCGGCGGTATGTTTCAACCAATCCACATCGTCGCGATTGGGGAAATCTTCATGGGCATGGGCACCACGGCTTTCATGACGCCCATGGGCAGAATGCATGGAAACCACAGCCTGACTCATCAGGTTTTCAAGTTCCAGCGCTTCTACCAAATCTGAATTCCAGATCATCGAGCGATCGGTCACACCAATATCGGATAGTTCTTTTGCGCAATCATCAATCATGCCAATGCCTTCGGACAAGACTTCGGAGGTGCGGAAAACGGCACAGTTATTTTGCATGGTGTGCTGCATCCGATCACGAATTTGCGCGACAGATTTTGGCCCCTTGGCATTGCGCAGCCGATCAAGGCGGGCAATGGCTTCTTCGCCCGCTGATTTATCCAGACTGATTTTGGCAGCACCCGGCGTGATCAATTCAGCGGCACGATTGGCGGCTGCGCGCCCAAACACAATGATGTCCAACAACGAATTACAGCCCAACCGGTTTGCACCATGGACAGAAACACAGGCGGCTTCGCCAATGGCCATCAGCCCCGGCACCACTTTATCGGGATCAGAGTCTGTCGGGTTCACCACTTCGCCATGATAATTGGTGGGAATACCGCCCATGTTGTAATGCACCGTGGGCAGAACCGGGATCGGTTCTTTGGTGACATCAACGCCTGCAAAAATTTTCGCGGTTTCTGAAATGCCCGGCAGGCGTTCATGCAAAAGAACCGGGTCCAGATGTTCCAGATGCAGATGGATATGATCCTTCTTTGGGCCAACGCCCCGGCCTTCCCGAATTTCAACGGTCATGGAACGGCTGACCACATCGCGGGATGCCAAATCTTTCACGGTTGGGGCATAGCGTTCCATGAAACGCTCACCCTCTGAATTGGTAACATAGCCCCCTTCACCGCGGGCGCCTTCGGTAATCAGGCAGCCTGAGCCATAAATGCCGGTGGGGTGAAACTGGATGAATTCCATGTCTTGCAAGGGCAAGCCCGCACGCAAAACCATGCCATTGCCGTCCCCCGTACAGGTATGTGCAGAGGTGCAAGAGAAATAAGACCGCCCATAGCCCCCGGTTGCAATCACCGTCATGGGGGCGATGAACCGGTGCAAGGTGCCGTCTGCCAAATTCCAGGCCATCACGCCTTGGCATGAGCCATCATCATTCATGATCAGATCGACTGCAAAATATTCGATATAGAACTGCGCCTTATGCTTTAAGGCTTGCTGATACAGGGTGTGCAAGATGGCGTGGCCGGTGCGGTCCGCCGCAGCACAGGCACGATGGGCCAGTTTTTCACCATAATTGGCCGTGTGCCCGCCAAAGGGGCGTTGATAAATTTTACCTTCCGGTGTGCGCGAAAAAGGCACCCCGAAATGCTCCAGCTCGGTGATGGCAGGAATGGCTTCACGGACCATATATTCAATAGCGTCCTGATCCCCCAACCAGTCTGATCCCTTGATGGTGTCATACATGTGAAAGCGCCAGTCATCGGGTTCGACATTGCCGAACGATGCCCCAACGCCCCCCTGTGCCGCCACGGTGTGGCTACGGGTGGGAAACACCTTGGAGATACAGGCTGTGTCCAGACCGGCTGCTGTCATGCCGAGCGTCGCGCGCAAGCCCGCACCCCCGGCCCCGACAACAATCACGTCAGAATGATGATCAATGGTTTCATAAGCGCCGGACATATCAGCCCCCAAAAGCAATGCGGAGAACAGAAAAGACGCCGATCAGCGCCGCCAGCGCACAACCGAGTCTGGTGATAATAACAAGGGATAATTTGATCGCGCCGTTATGAACGTAATCTTCAATCACCACCTGGAGGCCAAGTTGCAAGTGATAGAACCCGGCAGAAACAAGCGCCACCATCAAGATCGGGGCCAAGGGCGTTTTCAGCCAGGCCAGCACCGTCGCATGATTGGCGCCGCTTAAATAAACAAGGGATGCAGAAAACCAGATAATCAATGGCAACAAAGCAACGGCACTGAGCCGCTGGGCCCACCAATGGGCAACACCTTCCTTGGCTGAACCAAGGCCGCGCACCCGTGCAAGACGGGATTTCATTTCGCTATGGTTGCTCATGCGCCCGCCACCTTGCTCAGGCCAATGGCCCAGGAAATCCCGGTCAGAAGCATGGATGTGATGATCACCGCCCAACCCGAAAGACGCGCCGTGGTCAGTTCAAACCCCAGCCCAACATCCCAGAACAAATGACGGATGCCATTACACAGGTGATAAAACAGCGCCCAGGTGAACCCCAAAAGCAATGCTTGTCCCGGCCAAGACGCGGCCATGTTTGAAGCCAATTCAAACCAGCGCGGACCTGCGGCAGCGGCAGCAAGCCAGACAACCAAAGCAACGGCGCCCGCACCAAGGCCGATGCCCGTCAGGCGATGAACAATAGAAAGGACCGATGTAATCTGCGGCCTGTAAACCTGAAGATGGGGCGACAAGGGACGATTGTCTTGGGCCATTATTGGGCTTTCGCGTGTTCTGCCCTTTGCGCGGGCTGGAAAATGTTGCGCCCCCATTATAGAGGGGAAATATTAAGGCTTCGGTTTAACCCTTGCCGCGGACCAAGTCAACGCCACGCATAACCAGTCTTTTCAGTAGCTTGGCCTGTGTTGCGGCAGGGCTTGCGCATTATTGCTTTACCCGGGGCACGGGGCAAAAATAACCATGAATCAACGCCTTAAAAAACATCTTTTACTTATATTATCCACAAATGTGGACAAAATTGTGGATAAGTTGTTATCCTATTATACAATAAACATAAATTTATACATGAAAGTTTTGTTTTTACTTGAAAATTTACTTGCGAATAGCCCCAGAGAATCCGATCATCAAGACGGTACATGAGCGTTCCGAATGCGGCTTCAACCGCTTCGGAAGACTCCTCCGGGTCTTTCGCAACGGTGTGTTTGACAAATTCGGGGGTCTTGCGGGAAACCGGTTCGCCGGTTGAACAAAAGACCAGGTGCCAAAGGCGCCCTCTTTTCAAAAGGGGCAGTCGCGAGATTGGGGTCCATTGGACCAGGTACCTTTGGGCGGAAGGATTTATATCCTTGCCGTAATGCTGGCTTTTTTCCGGAACCTGTTGCCTCCCCAAGGGCAGCAGCGCCCGGACCCGGCCCTGCAAAGGGAACGGTGTCGCGGTCACATGGGATGGGGGGTAACTTCTGTTTCTGACCAAAAGAAAAGGCTGGTTGGCGGGAAAACGGATTTTTTCGTGGCACCACACCTTGTTGGGGCGCTGGCTGTCTATGGGTTTATCGTCATTCTCTCCCTGGGGACGCGATAAAACGCTGGATGGCAGGGCGCACGAAGGCGGTGTCGATCACGTTTCGTATCGGGAGCGAGCAATCACTCTCGGGGCGTCAGGTTCGTCCTTCGCGGGACGTTTGTACAAGGTTACGGCCTTGTACCGGGGTCTTTGTACGGCCTGACGCCCCTTTATTTACCCAAAAGTTATCCACAGGGCAACAAATTTTTGCAGCCACAATTTGTGGCTGGCCCGGTTCTGGCCGTCATAAACGCCTAGATTTAGGGGTTAGTGGATTCTGTTTCCAATGCCGAAATGGCATCGGCGAAGGCAACCAACTGCTTCGCCTCGACGACATGGAGGGCTTCCACCATGGCACCGTCGAGAACCGTAATGCCCTCACCGCGGGCTTCGGCCTGTTCAAAGGCATCAATCATGCGCCTTGCTTCGGACACGGCATCAGGGGATGGAGAAAACGCAACATTGGCGGGATCGATTTGGCGCGGGTGGATGAGCTGTTTGCCATCAAAGCCCAACCGCCTGCCCTGTTCGCAGACGGCCTGAAATCCATCGGCATCATCGAAGGCTGGATAGACACCATCTAGGATGCCAAGCCCATAGGCCCTGGCCGCCATGACACTGTGTTCAAGGGCATACAGCATGGCTAAGCGATCGCCGGAATTGTCGGCGTGGAGTTCTTTGGCGAGATCTTCCAGACCCATGGTGAACATATCCAGCCGTTCATGGGCGGCCGCGATTTCGGCGGCCCCCAACACACCCCGGGCCGTTTCCATCATCGACCAAAGCCGCGTGTCACCGCCGGCTGCATCCAAAAGATCGCCCGCGCGCCGGACCGTGGCCGGGTCTTCGACCTTTGGGATCAGTACCGCATGGGCACCTTCACCTGCGTCCAACCCCGCAATGGCGCGAATGTCATCTTCGCCCCACGGGGTATCAAAGCCATTGACGCGAACCACCAATTCCCTGCGTCCATAGCCGCCTGTCTTGAGGGCCGCAATGATCGCGTTGCGGGCATCGGCTTTGGCATCGGGGGCGACGGAATCTTCCAGATCAAAAATCAAGACATCCGTGCTCAGCCCCTTGGCCTTTTCATGGGCCCGCACATTGGTGCCGGGCATATAAAGGCAACTGCGTCTTGGAAAAATGGGGGCTGCGTTATCGTCTTCCTGAGGTGTTGTCATGCGCGGGGATCAATCCTTTAAATAGCGTCTTGTGTTGAGACCCAAAATTAAGCCGCCCAGGTCTTGGCCGCAAGGGGTGGTCCATATTACAGTCAGGGCATGGATACCGCCCAATTTTTTCTCAAGGGCCTGATTGTTGGCTTTCTGGTTGCAGCCCCCGTGGGGCCGGTTGCGATCATGTGCATGCAGCGCACCATCGTCCATGGCAGGGGGGCCGGTTACGTCTGTGGATTGGGCGCAGCATTAGCCGATACCGTGATTGGTGCCATTGCCGCATTGGGCCTTGGTTTTATGGCCGACCAAATTGCCGACAAGCAAGGCTGGCTTCAGATGATCGGCGGCACCATCGTGATCATCATAGGCTTGAAGCTTTTATTATCAGGGGCCTTAAAAATAAAAGCCCAAAATGACCTTGGCATCGCCCACGATTTCAAAACCCATCTTGGGAATTTTGTTGCCGCATTCACCCTCATGATCACCAACCCCATTACGGCGGTGTCCTTTGCCGCTATTTTTGCGGCCATCAACATTGGCCATATTGGAACCCATCCCCTGTGGGGGGTTGCCTTGGTTGGGGGAATTTTTGTGGGCGGCGTGTTGTGGTGGACCGTGCTGGTATCGATTTCCAGTTATTTACGCGACCGCATCAATGCCCGCGCGAAAGAAGACCCAAATGGACAGGTGATCCTCTGGATCAACCGCTGTACCGGTGGATTGCTGCTGGTTTTCGGGACTTTACTGCTGGTTTGGTAGGCGCGCTCGGGCGCTTTCCCTTAAATGCCTATTTTTTCACCTTATTTAATAATTGCCTAATAATTGGACGACTAGCGCGCTCCAAAATGGCGCATTTTGCTTGCCCGGCGGCGATGCCGTCCCATAACTACCTGTTATCATTAAAGAAAATGTTTCTTCGGCCCAATGGCACAGCGGTTGCAATTAAAACGCTTGAAGGTGCCCTGCCAATGACAATTTATTGAAAAAAGGAAAAACCAATGACCAGAAAAGAGCTCACAGAAAAAATCATCGAGAAGAAAAGAGAAACCGGCGTGACGTGGACGGCACTGGCGGAAAAAATCGGCCAATCCCCCATCTGGACGACAGCAGCCCTGCTGGGCCAGATGCAGATGACCGAAACAGAAGCCAAAACCGCCACTGATATGCTGGGGCTTGATGATTCTGATGCCGCCCTTCTGGCAACCTGCCCCTATCGCGGGTCACTGGATCAGGGCGTTCCGACCGATGCGCTGGTCTATCGCTTTCATGAAATCATCCAGGTATATGGCACCACGTTAAAAGCGGTGATCGAGGAAGAATTTGGCGATGGCATCATGAGTGCCATTGATTTTTCCATGGATATGGAACGGGTTCCCGATCCCAAGGGCGACCGGGTCAAGATCACCATGAACGGAAAATTCCTGCCCTATAAACGGTATTAAAAATAGAGGTGGCGTTAGAGAATCCTGGGTGAACTCAGGATTCTCTTTCATCCAGATAGCTGGCAATCAAGTGTTCGGCGATCTGGACCGCGTTAAGGGCCGCGCCCTTGCGCAGATTATCGGCCACCACCCACAGGCTTAGGCCATTTTCCACCGTCACATCATCGCGGATGCGGCTGATATAAACGGCATCTTCACCAGCACATTCCACAGGCGTCACGTAACCTTCATCGGCCTGATGATCCACTACCGCACACCCCGGCGCATCGCGAAGGATGTTGCGGGCTTCATCGGCATCCAGCGGGCTGGTGAATTCAACATTTACTGATTCGCCATGGCCAATGAAAACCGGCACGCGCACACAGGTGGCATGAACCTGGATTTCAGGATCAAGAATTTTCATGGTTTCGACGCGCATTTTCCATTCTTCCTTGGTGGAACCATCTTCAAGAAAAATGTCGATATGTGGAATGACGTTAAACGCAATTTGTTTGGTGAACTGTTCCTTGACCATGGCATCGTTCACAAAGACGCCCCGGGTCTGGTTGAACAATTCATCCATCCCCATCTTGCCAGCACCCGATGTGGACTGATAGGTGGACACCACCACCCGCGAAATCCGGGCACGATCATGCAATGGCTTTAGGGCCACCACCATCTGAATGGTCGAACAATTGGGATTGGCAATGATGTTGCGTTCCCGAAATCCGGACAGGGCTTCCGCGTTGACCTCTGGCACCACCAGGGGCACATCTGGGTCCATGCGAAACTGTGATGAATTATCGATCACCACGCAGCCCGCAGCGGCGGCCCGTGCACCGTGAACTTCAGCAACACCGGAGCCGGCCGAAAACAACGCGATGTCGGTTTTGGAAAAATCATGATGTTCAAGGTCTTTGACCTTCAAGATTTTTTTATCCCCATAGGAAACTTCTTTGCCAATAGAACGCGAGGACGCAAGCGCCACCACTTCATCAGCAGGGAAATCTCGCTCAGCCAGTGTTTTGATAATTTCGCGCCCAACATTTCCGGTGGCGCCGACCACGGCTACCCGATAGCCCATGATTAATTTCTCCTAAGGCCCAATCCGTTGGGCTTAATGTGTAAGCTTGGCCATTTCATCAACAACTGCCTGGCCCATGTCTGTGGTGGAAATCAATTCCTTGCCCTCTTGCATGATATCAGCCGTGCGCAAGCCCTTGCTCAACACGCCTTTGACCGCATTTTCCACAAGATCGGCTTCATCGCCCAGATCAAAGGAATACCGCAGCATCATTGCATGGGACAAAATGGTCGCCAATGGATTGGCCTTGTTTTCACCGGCGATATCAGGCGCTGAACCATGAACCGGTTCATACAATGCCTTGCGACGCCCGGTGGCATCTGCTGCCCCAAGAGACGCTGAGGGCAACATGCCCAAAGACCCCGTCAACATGGCCGCGCAATCAGACAACATATCACCAAACAGATTATCGGTGACGATGACATCAAATTGCTTTGGGGCACGCACCAATTGCATGGCGCAGTTATCGGCATACATGTGGCTTAGCTCTATATCAGGATATTCTGCATCATGGAGCTTGGTAATTTCTTCGCGCCACAACACGCCCGATTCCATGACATTGGCTTTTTCTACTGAACACAACCGGCCATCGCGTTTGGCCGCCAGCTCAAAAGCGACCTTGCCAATGCGAATGATTTCATAGGTGTCATACACTTGCGTGTTCACACCCCGGCGTTCGCCATTGGGCAGGTCCGTGATGCCCCGGGGTTCGCCAAAGTAAACACCGCCGGTCAATTCGCGAAGGATCAGGATATCCAGCCCCGCGACCAAATCTGTCTTTAACGATGACGCTTCGGCCAATGCATCAAACACAATGGCTGGGCGCAAATTAGCAAATAATTCCATGTCTTTGCGAAGGCGTAAAAGCCCGCGTTCGGGCTGGAATTCAAACGGCAGTTTTTCCCATTTCGGGCCACCGACCGCACCCAGTAAAACTGCATCGGCATCCATGGCTTTGTTCATGGTGGCATCACTTAAAGGCGCGCCATGGGATTCATAGGCGCAACCGCCAACCAGATCTTCATCAACGTCAAAACTAACCGCACGGTTAGAATCCATCCAGTTAATCACGCGTTTAACCTCGCCCATGACTTCAGGGCCGATGCCGTCGCCTGGCAAAATCAAAAGGTTTTTATTCGCTGCCATTGTTTGTTTCTCTTATTTTCTATTGTGTTTGGTTTAGCTATAGAGCCACGGGGTCGCTGATTTCTGTGATGCTTCGAACGTGTCGATGCTTTCTTTCTTCTCCAGGGTCAGCGCAATATCGTCGAGCCCGTTCAACAAGCAATGCTTGCGAAAGGGGTCAATTTCAAATGCGATCTCGTCCCCATCGGGGCGAACAATGACTTGGCGTTCTAGGTCCACCGTCATGCGCGCATTTTCACCCTTGTCGGCATCACTCATCAATTGATCCACCGTTTCCTGAGGCAGCTTGATCAGCAAAATGCCATTTTTCGATGCATTGGAATAAAAGATGTCGGCAAAATCGGGGGCAATAAGACACCGAATGCCAAACCCGTACAGCGCCCAAACCGCATGTTCTCTGGATGATCCGCAGCCAAAATTTTCGCCGGTCACCAGAATTTGTGCTTTCCGATACGGTTCTTTATTCAACACAAAATCGGGGTCCTCGGCTCCATCGGCTTTGTAACGGATGGATTCAAACAAGGCCGGGCCAAGGCCCGTGCGCTTGATGGTCTTGAGCCAGATCGCCGGGATGATTTTATCGGTATCCACATTAATCATGGGCAGCGGTGCTGCAATGCCCGTCAGGGTGTTGAACTTATCCATTTTGAATTTCTCCTGCCTTTAGACTAATCGAAGTCGCGAACATCAGTGATATGGCCGCGAATGGCCGCAGCAGCAACCATGATCGGGCTCATAAGATGGGTGCGCCCGCCCGGACCTTGACGGCCTTCAAAATTGCGGTTGGACGTAGAGGCCGAACGTTCCCCCGGGGCCAATTTATCAGGGTTCATGGCAAGGCACATGGAGCACCCGGCTTCACGCCATTCAAAGCCCGCTTCGGTGAAAATTTTATCCAGACCTTCGGCTTCAGCCGCAGCCTTGACCAAACCAGAACCCGGCACCACCAAAGCACGCACGCCTTTTGCAACCTTTTTGCCCTTGGCAATGGATGCTGCGGCGCGCAGGTCTTCAAGGCGCCCATTGGTGCATGACCCGATAAAGGCCGTCTGAATTGGGATATCCGTCAATTTTGTGCCGGCCTTCAAGCCCATATATTCAAGCGCCCGGACCATGGCGGCGCGCTTGTTATCATCGCGCGCCGTTGATGGATCAGGCACAACGCCCGTCACGGGAAGCACGTCTTCGGGGCTGGTGCCCCAGGTGACAAGCGGCACAATTTCTTCGGCGGCCAAGGTAATTTCCGTGTCATAAACCGCGCCGGTATCAGACGGCAGTGATTTCCAAAATGCCACCGCTGCGTCCCAATCTTTGGCCTGTGGGCCCATGGGGCGGTCTTTCATATAATCAAAGGTCACATCATCGGGGGCAATCAGGCCCGCACGCGCCCCTGCTTCGATGGTCATGTTGCAAACCGTCATGCGGCCTTCCATGGAAAGCCCGGTGATGGCCTCGCCTGCAAATTCAACCACGTGGCCGGTGCCACCTGCGGTGCCGAGCTTGCCAATGATGGCCAAAATGATGTCCTTGGCCGTCACACCCGGATGGGGCGTGCCGGTCACGGTAATGCGCATGTTTTTGGCGGGGCGCTGGATCAAGGTCTCCGTGGCCAGCACATGTTCTACTTCTGATGTGCCAACGCCGAAAGCCAGCGAACCAAACGCGCCGTGGGTTGCGGTATGGGAATCACCACAAACGATGGTCATGCCGGGCTGGGTAAAACCCTGTTCCGGACCGACAATATGGACCACGCCTTGGCGGGCATCGGTTAAGGGAAGATACGGCAGATCAAAATCAGCCGCGTTCTTTTCCAGTGTCTCCACCTGAATGCGCGAATCATCATCATCAATGGGCTTGTCCCGATCCGTGGTCGGCACATTATGATCGGCCACCAACAAGGTGGCGTCACGGCGATGCACCTTGCGCCCGGAAAGACGCAGGCCCTCAAATGCCTGGGCACTGGTCACCTCATGAACGAGGTGGCGATCAATGTAGAGAAGACACGTTCCGTCTTCGTCCCTGCGAACAACGTGATTATCCCAAATTTTGTCGAACAGCGTCTTTGGCGCGGCCATCTAATTCATGCCTCATTCATTAAAGTTTCCGGCTCAACAAAAGCCGTGCATCCAACCCCGTCCCGGACATGTCCCCGACTTATCGAAGACACGACCGAAACATCAAAACAGGCGCATGGATATCTATTCTTTGCTTGCACCATCATCCTTGATCGGGCGATGGGTAATTTTTTCGGCAATGCGCGCACGCTTGCCGGTACGGCCTCTAAGGTAATAGAGCTTGGCACGACGAACCGCACCGCGACGCTTTACCTCAACACCGACAACATTGGGGGAAAACAGGGGGAACGTTCTTTCCACGCCTTCGCCGTATGAAATTTTCCGTACGGTGAACCCTGAATTGATGCCGGCGTTTTTACGACCGATGCACATGCCTTCAAAGGCCTGTACACGTTCGCGCGTGCCTTCAACAACCTTGACCGATACGCGAAGCGTATCGCCCGGTGCAAAATCCGGAAGCTGGCGTTCTGCTGCCAGTCGTTCCATTTCCTTAGCGTCAAGCTTTTCAATAATATTCATTACTCTGTTCCTTGCTTCAGGCCGCCCCTTTGGCGGTCTTTTGGTTATGCGTCTTTAAAACGATGCATTCTTAAAATTCAAAAATGTTCATATACCGTCACGCACCATCACCCCGCTCCGCGCCATAGCGCTTCCAGAGATCGGGACGACGTGCCCGGGTAATCTTTTCTGAACGATCCTGGCGCCAGGCCCGGACCTTTTCGTGATGTCCTGAAACCAAAACTTCAGGCACTTCACGCCCGCCCCAATCTTTGGGCCGGGTATAAAGGGGATATTCCAATAACCCCGTTTCAAAACTTTCTTCCATCAAGCTGTCGGCATTGCCAACAACGCCCGGCAGCAACCTGACACAGGCATCCACCAATGCCATGGCCGCAAGTTCGCCGCCAGACAAGATGAAGTCGCCCATGCTGATCTCTTCAAGGCCGCGTGCTTCGATAACCCGTTCATCCACCCCTTCAAAACGCCCACACAAGAGCGTCACACCGGGGCCAGCCGCCAATTCGCGCACGCGGGCCTGATCCAGGGGCTTGCCACGGGGGCTGAGATAGATAGCCGGGGCATCGGGGCAATTTGCCTGCGCCGCCGCCATGGCCGCATCCACAACATCGGGCTTTAACACCATGGATGCGCCGCCGCCAAAGGGCGCGTCATCAACGGTGTGGTGTTTGTCTGGCGCATAGTCGCGAATATCCACCGTTTCCAGCCGCCACGCGCCATCATCGCGCGCCTTTCCGGCAAGGGAACAGGCAAAGGGCCCCGGGAACATTTCCGGGAACAGCGTCGCCATGGTCGCCGTCCACGGTGTCTTGCGGGGCGCGTCCTGGGGCTGATCTGTTTGTTCATTCACCGTCATGGTCTTCTTCGTCTTTATGATCTTGCGTTAAGTCTTCTTTTTGCTCTGCTTCTTTCAGGTCTGGCACCGGATCAACCACGATCCGGCCACCGGGGATATCAATTACAGGCACAAATTCCTTCGTGAATGGCACGAAAGCCGTTGGCCCTGCTTCCCACTGAAGCTCGACGATATTGCCGGCTCCAAAATTTTCCACCGCCTTCACGGTGGCAAATGCCACGCCATCTTTTCCTTCGGCGCGCAATCCCACCAAATCGTGGTGGTAGAATTCTTCTTCCGCCGGTTCTGGCAGAACGGAACGGGGAACCCATAATTCCGTACCGCGCATTGCTTCTGCCTGATCCCGGTCTGTTACACCTTCAATTTTTGCCGTCACCATGCCTTTGGCAACATTGACAACCGAAAGCTTTATTTGGCGCTCTGCACTTTCATCCTCCACCGCCCCATAAGCGCCAACCCCTTTGGGATCAGCGGTATAGGGTTTTATCCGAACCAGCCCCCGAACCCCGTGGGGCCGGACGATGAGACCAAGACAAACACGGTCCCGGTTCTTGGCTTGCGGCTTGAAAGACATCACGCCACGGGGGCCTACTCGGCCTTTTTCTCTTCAGCGGCAGCTTCTTCAGCAGGTGCTTCTTCAGCGGCAGCTTCTTCAGCAGGTGCTGCTTCGGCGGCAGCTTCTTCAGCAGGTGCTGCTTCGGCGGCAGCTTCTTCGGCAGGTGCTGCTTCGGCGGCAGCTTCTTCGGCAGGTGCTTCCTCAGCGGGTGCCGCTTCGGCTGCTGCTGCTGCTTCGGCTGCAGCCTTCGCCACTTCTTCAGCTTCACGCATCTTTTCCTGGGTCTTGGCCCTTGGCAAATGCTGCTTGGTTTGCTCAGCGATCGCTGGCTTTTCCATCATGGATGCCTTGGACAAGAACAACGCGACCCGGTCACTTGGCTGTGCGCCCATGCCCATCCAATGACGAATGCGGTCTTCCTTCAAAACCACCCGTTGATCACTGTCTTTGGGCAGCATCGGATCATAATGGCCAAGGCGTTCAAGATAGCGGCCATCCCGTGGTTTACGGGAATCAGCAACAACAATGCGGTAGAAGGGGCGCTTTTTGGCCCCGCCGCGGGACAAACGAATTTTTAATGCCATACGCTTCAGGTTCCTTTCAGGTCTTCACTAAGTAGTCAAAGTTAAAATTATAATTAAGTGTTGTATTACAATCGGTTATCTATCTTCCCATCATGCCCGGTGGCATGGTAGGCATTCCCGGCATGCCACTTCGTGCCAACCCCTTGGCACCAAGCTTGCCGGCCTTTTTCATCATCTTGCTCATTTGCAGGAACTGTTTAATCAGGCGGTTTACGTCCTGAATTTGGGTCCCAGACCCTGCCGCAATGCGCCGCTTGCGCGATGCATTCAAAATCTTTATCCGGCGTTTTTCGATGCCGGTCATGGAACGAATAATGGCGATTTGGCGAAGAAACACCTTGTCGTCGATATTGGCCGTTGCCATCTGCGCCTTCATTTTTTGCGCGCCGGGTAACATCCCCATCAACCCTTTCAGCCCGCCCATGGCAGACATCTTTTCCAGCTGACTGGCCATATCATCAAGATCAAAACTGCCCTTTTGCATTTTGGCAGCAAGCTTTTCAGCTTCTTCCTGGTCCACCTGTTCGGCGGCTTTTTCCACCAGTGAAACCATGTCGCCCATGCCAAGAATGCGCGAGGCAATGCGATCGGGATGAAAATCTTCCAGGGCCTCCAGTTTTTCACCGGTCCCCATTAATTTGACCGGCACGCCAGCAACGGCACGCATGGAAAGGGCCGCACCACCCCTTGCATCACCATCAACCCGGGTGAGCACAATGCCCGTCACCCCAACCCGTTCCTTAAAGGTTGATGCAACATTGACGGCATCCTGGCCGGTCATGGCATCGGCCACCAAAAGGGTCTCGATGGGGTTAGACAGTTCGTGGACCTTTGCCACTTCATCCATCAAATCTGCGTCAACATGAAGCCGTCCCGCAGTATCCAGAATGACAACGTCATAGCCTTCAAGGCGGGCCGAGGCCAACGCACGCTGGGTAATATCGATCGCCGATTGGCCGTCAACAACTGGCAAGGTATTGATCTGGGCTTGGCGGCCAAGGACGGCCAGCTGTTCTTGGGCTGCGGGGCGCTGGGTATCCAGAGACGCCATCAAAACCTTCTTGCCCGATTTACCAGACAAGCGAAGTGCGATTTTTGCCGATGAGGTGGTCTTGCCAGAGCCTTGCAAACCGACCATCAAAATAACCGCAGGCGGGGTTGTCGCCAGATTAAGCGCCTGATTTTCACCACCCAAAAGGGCTGTCAGTTCATCAGAGACAATTTTGACGACCATCTGGCCCGGCGTGACCGAGCGGATGACCTTTTCACCAAGGGCGGACTTGCGCACACGATCCAAGAAATCCTTGACCACGGGCAGCGCCACGTCGGCTTCCAATAGGGCAACCCGCACTTCGCGCAGCGCTTCATCCACGTCTGCTTCGCCCAGCGCACCCTTACCGGTCAGCCGGGAAAAAACGTCATTTAAACGATTGCCAAGATTTTCAAACATCGCGGTCTTGCAGGCCTTTTTAGGTAATCTCAAACTCAAAACGACAATCACACCAGTGCGCGAAACTCGCGGGCTGGTGGGACCCCCCGGGGAAACCGGGGAGCTCGGGGTGGTAATTTTCCCTAAGCGGGCGGAATTTAGGCGTTATGTGCCCAAATTGTCAAGTTTTTGAGAGAGAAAGATGAATTTAGGGGGTGTCCACAGGCCCCAAAAGGGCTCAAACACCCGAAAGCGGTTGCAACTGGTGGCAAGTGCGCCATATAAGGCCGGTTATGGAAGGTTTGCTATTCATAAAAATGCATGGGCTCGGCAATGATTTTGTCATCATTGACGGACGCCGGATCAGCCACGACCAGCCGCTGGAAAGCCTGATCGATGGGGAAGCCTCTGCGCGCATTGCCGATCGCCATCGGGGCATTGGCTGTGATCAGTTGATTCTTTTGGCCGCACCTAAAAATTCTGATGCCCAGACCTTTATGCATATCCGCAATGCCGATGGCAGCGAATCATCTGCCTGTGGCAATGCCACCCGATGTGTCGCCGCCCTGTTAATGGATGAAAACGGGGGCGATGAAGCCATCATCGAGACCAACGCAGGCATCTTGATCGCAGAAGGCGCCGACAATGGCGTGCGTGTGGACATGGGTGAGCCGGGGCTTGATTGGCGGGACATCCCGCTCGCCCAGGACGAAGACACCCTGCACCTGCCCCTTCAAGCTGGCAGCGTTTCCGATCCGGCCGCATGCTCTATGGGCAACCCCCACGCCACCTTTTTTGTTGATGCTATCGATGCGCTGGACCTGAAAACGATTGGGCCGGTTTTAGAACATGATCCAATTTTTCCCGAACGCGCCAATATCGGCTTTGCCGAAATTAAAAATAAAAATGAATTACGGCTGCGGGTTTGGGAACGCGGTGCTGGCCTGACACAAGCCTGTGGCACCGGGGCCTGTGGCACGGTTGTGAACGGCATCCGCCGGGGCCTGCTTGGACGCACGGTTATCTGTCACCTTGATGGCGGCACGTTGGAAATTGAATGGCGCGAAGCCGATAATCACGTCCTGATGAGCGGTCCCGTGTCGGTCGCCTTCACCGGCATGGTTGCCCCCAGCCTGATCACGGGGAAAGGCCTGTGACAGGCGAAGCAGAAATCGTCTCGTTTGGGTGTCGCCTCAATACGTTTGAAGCGGAAGTCATGCGCGGCCACGCCAAAAGTGCCGGCCTTGAAAATGCAGTGATCATCAATACCTGTGCGGTCACAACAGAATCGGAACGCCAATCGCGCCAAGCCATTCGCAAGGCAAGGCGCGATCACCCCAACGCCACAGTGATCGTCACCGGGTGCGCCGCCCAGATTAATCCTGATGGCTTTTCATCCATGGATGAAGTCGATCACGTCATTGGCAACAGCGAAAAGCTTACCCCGGAAAGCTTTGCCCGCATCAAAACCAAAACTGACACCCCCCGTGTTTTGGTTGCAGATATTATGACCGTTCGCGAAACCGCCGGTCATTTGGTCGAAGGCTTTGAAGGAAAGGCCCGGGCCTTTGTCGAAGTTCAACAAGGCTGTGATCACCGCTGCACCTTCTGCATCATTCCCTTTGGGCGCGGCAATTCACGCTCTGTGCCCATCAAAGGCGTGTTGCAACAAACCCGGGCTTTGGTGGACAAGGGCTTCCAGGAAATCGTGCTGACCGGGGTTGATCTGACCGCTTATGGGGAAGATCTTCCCGAAAGTGCCCGCCTGGGCACCTTGGTCCGCACCCTTCTTGATCAGGTGCCAGACCTGCCCCGCCTTCGGCTTTCATCCATTGATGTCGCCGAAGTGGACGACATCCTGTTTGATGTCATCACCACCGAGCCCCGTGTGATGGCGCAACTGCACTTAAGCCTCCAGGCAGGCGATGACATGATCTTGAAACGCATGAAGCGCCGCCACACCCGGGATCAAGCCATCGAATTTTGTAATGCCGTTCGTGCCATCCGGCCAGAAACCGTGTTTGGTGCCGATCTGATTGCTGGCTTTCCAACGGAAACAGACGCCATGTTTGAAAACAGCTTACGCTTGATTGAAGACGCAGGGCTGACATGGCTTCACGTTTTTCCATTTTCTGCGCGCCCTGATACACCGGCCGCCCAAATGCCTGCGATCAACGGCACCATCATCAAGGCCCGCGCCAAGGCCTTGCGGGAAGCGGGTGAAAAAGCGCGGGATTCATTTCTGAAATCGTGCACCGGGACCCAAGAATACGTCTTGATCGAACAACCGGGCATCGGGCGCACCGAACGCTTCGCCCGTGTTGCGCTGACCGGGACAGCACCGGTTGGCACGATTGCAACTGCAGAAATTACCGGCCAAAAAGACGGCCAGCTTTTAGGCCGCCTATTGTCATGAGCGGATGGCTGGGACGGCTTCGCAAAGGGCTAACGCAAACATCAAATGCACTTTCGGATGGCCTGATTTCGGTTTTTTCATCCCCGCGCATTGATCAAAAAACAATCGAGAATATTGAAGACCTGCTGATCACTGCCGACATCGGGCCGACAACATCGGCGCGTTTGGCCGCAACACTTTCAAATCAAAAATTTGAAAAAAATGGAGACCCTGAAACAACGGCAAAACAAGCGACAGAAGCACTGGCCGACGAAATCACCAACATTCTAGAGCCCGTCGCCAAGCCCCTTGTCATTGATACGGCTGCGCGCCCCCATGTTTTGTTAATCGTCGGGGTCAATGGCACCGGAAAGACCACCACCATTGGCAAGCTTGCCCATTATTTTGTCGATGAGGGGCATTCGGTCATGCTGGCAGCAGCAGATACCTTTCGTGCCGCCGCCGTGGAACAGCTTCGGGTCTGGTCCGAGCGTGCCGGGGCCCTGTTTTTTAATGATCCGGGCACCCGCGATCCTGCTGCCGTAGCATTTGGGGCCCTTGAAGCTGCAAAAAAGGAAGGTGTTGATATCTTGATTATCGACACCGCCGGGCGCCTTCACAATAAATCTGACCAAATGGCCGAATTGGAAAAGATTACCCGGGTCATCAAAAAGCTGGATGATACCGCGCCCCATTCCACCGTATTGGTTCTTGATGCCACCACCGGCCAGAACGCACACATTCAGGCGGAAACCTTCCGCGATATCACCAAGGTTGATGGCTTGATTGTCACAAAGCTGGATGGCACAGCGCGCGGGGGGGTGTTGGTGGCACTGGCCGACCGGTTGGCCTTGCCCATTCACGCCATTGGCGTTGGCGAAGGTCTGGAAGACCTAAGGCCTTTTGCAGCAAGGGATTTTGCGCGTTCCCTGCTTGGGCTTGACCTGTCTTAAAAACGGACGCGTCTTAAAAATTACACAACCAGATTAATAATACTGCCCCGGGGCAAATTTCCGGAAGGCGCTTCTGTTGGCAATGAAACCGGGGCCTGGGGCAACGGATTGCCGCGTGCCGCCAGTGCTTTCGCCGCAGCGGCCATGGCACCATTTTGATGCACACCGGAAACCGGCGCATTGGGCGTTACCGGCGCGATGGGCCGGGCAGCAGGTGCCTGAACCTGGGCAACGGAAAGGGCATTAAGAAGGGCATTCGAGGGAGGTATCTGCATGGAAATCCTTACTAAACCACTGTTTTCGCCGTATCGCAGTGAACCCATGATCTATCCGACCATCGTGTCCACCTGTTCGCAACTACCTGTATTCCACGCGAACCCATACCTGATTTCCACGCGACGATGGCTTGACCCTAAAAGACCCCGTTTAAAATTTAATTAAAATGCAGCCTTTTCCACCCTCTTTCAAAAACGCCTTCCAAAAGCATCTTTTGTTTACGATTGCTTAAATATAAATCACTGAAAATAGGGGGATAATTAGAAATTTAGGTGGCTCGTTCCAAACCGGAGCACGAGGGGGCCACATACTTGGGGAATGGGGAATGACCATGTTCAATTGGCAATCCTCCAAAACAGTAAAATATTATGACTGACGAAATCGCTGCAAAAGAAGAATTCAATGCGTTGATGGAAATGGCGCGGGACAAAAGCGCCAAGGGCAGATCAAACCTGGTCGATGCTGTCGGGGATTTGTTTGGCAACAATGGCAATGTCCTGAGCGACCGGGAACGGGCGCTGATGACCGACATCTTGCGCCAAATTATCCATGATGTGGAAATGTCCGTGCGCCGCGCCTTGGCCGAAAAAATATCCAAAATGGATAACCCGCCCCATGACCTGGCGATCACCCTTGCCAATGATGACATCGAAGTCGCCCACCCCATTTTGATCGGCAGCGAGATTCTTCATGATATCGATTTGGTTGAGGTGATCCGACACCGGACAATGCAACACCAGATGGCCATTGCTATGCGTCGTGCCCTGAGCGAAAGCGTGACCGATGCCCTGGTAGAAACCGGCAACCAGGATGTCATAAAGACGATGCTGGAAAATCCAAGTGCCGCTATTTCCAAAACCACCATGGAATACCTGGTGGAACAATCCAAACGGGTTGATACCTATCAGAATCCGCTTTTGCGCAGGCCCGATATTGATCCCGAAATTGTCAAACGCATGTATTGGTGGGTGTCAGCCGCACTGCGCAAACACATCGTTGAACATTTTGAAATTGATGAAATAGAGCTTGATGCGACCCTTGAAGACACCGTCAAGAATGTCATGGAAAAAGACAGCCGTAGCGGAATGGAAACGGGCAAAACAAAGCCCATGGAACTGGCTGAAAAACTTGCCGATCAGGGTGAGTTGAATTCTGAACTTCTGGTCAAGGTTCTACGCCAGGGTGAAATTCCCCTGTTCGAAGCCTTGTTCGCCCGCCTGTCGGATCTAAGTCCCAGACTGCTGCGCCGAATTTTGTTTGAACCAGGCGGTGAAGCCCTGACTGTCGTGTGCAGGGGGGTTAACATTATAAAAAGTGATTTTGCCTCCATCTTCATGCTGACCCGAAAGGCACACAGCAGTGACCAGTCCATAAACCCCAAGGAATTAAATCGCGTTCTTGAGCTATTTGACAGAATCAAAATGGAAACAGCCCAAGCGATGCTGCAACGCTGGCAACGAGATTCCAATTATCTGAATGCCATGCGTGTCCTCGATAAATACACCGATCCTGAGAATTCTGAAAACGAGCGCCGGAGTGACAATGGCTCTCGGCGGGAATTCGATGATGGGGCATCGTGAGAAATGTCGGGTCGTCTGCATAAGATTTTAAAGGATCAGACAACCGCTTCTGATCTGGAAACGGTGCAAACAGACGGAACAACAAATCCGCCCAATCTTTCAGCCGCAGCAACAACCGCAAGTGCGCCCCCATTTTATACTGCCGATCTTTGTGGCAATTTTATTTCCGTAAATGCAGCATACCGAAGGCTTGCCGCAAGCATGGTCAATGCCATGCCCGTTGACCACCAGGCAGGCAATGACACAATGCCAGAGCCTGTATTTCCCCTAGATGAGGTGATCGCCAATGTCATCGCTATGGCTGCAGGCACCACCCGGACTGAAAACCTGGAAACCACCGATGGCTTGCGCTCTTTCAGCTCCAATCATTTCCCAATTCACAATGACAGCGGATTGATTGTCGCGGTCGGGGGCATGTACACGGATGTTTCGGATAAAGACACCCAAGGTCTGGCGCAACTGGTTGCCCAGGACCGGTTTGACGACATTGCCCGTCTGGTCACAGACCTGATATGGGAAACCGATACAGACTTCAATCTGGTTTATGTCTCTTCCCGGGTTAACGAGGTCCTTGAAATTCATCCCCGTGAAATTATGGGGAAAAATATGTTTGATATTGGGACGTTCAAGCCCCGTGATGGCGAGCGCAATCAACCCTTGCTCACGCGCGAAACACGTTCCCCCTTTCGCGATATCAACTTCCTGATCACCCTTGCGGATGGCCGCACCCGAAAGCTGTTTCTTTCCGGCCTGCCCATGTTTTCAGATACCGGGGCTTTCAAGGGCTTTCGGGGGACCGCAACTGAAATTTCCGATGAAACTGCAGCGCGCAGGAATGCATCCATTTCACGCGACCGGCTTACGGCCGCAATTGAAAATATTTCAGAAGGGTTTGCACTCTTTGATGCCGAAGACAGGCTGATCCTTTTTAACAACAGGTTCAAAGAATACCTGGCAGGCATTGCCCGTTTTCTTGTTCCGGGCGCTGCCTTTTCCGGAGTTTTAGAAGCCGCTGTCAATTCCGGCTTTGTTACCGGTCCTGAGAACGCCCTTTTAGAATGGAATGTTTTGCACACCGAAGCCACGGAACAGATTGCGGCAAATATAGAGCTTCATTTAGCCAGCGGGCGGTGGATCAGGATCAGTGACCGAAGCACCGAAGACGGAGGCGTTGTCACCATTGTTTCCGATGTCACGGATATGAAAAATCGTGAAGAAGCCCTGCGATCATCCAAAGAACTGGCGGAACAGGGCAGCCGGTCAAAAAGTGAATTTCTTGCCAATATGAGCCACGAATTGCGCACCCCGCTCAATGCCATTATTGGCTTCACCGAAGTGATGCGCGACCAGGCCCTTGGCCCCATCGGCAACGAACGCTATCAGGAATATATTCACGACATTCTGGATTCCGGGCGGCACCTTCTTGGCGTCATTAATGACATTCTGGACGTTTCAAAAGCCGATGCCGGAAAGCTGGAACTCCACGAGGAAAAAGTCAGCCTGAAACGTGAAGCCGATGCCACCATCCGTTTGTTTTGTGATCAAGCCGAAGCAGCCGAGGTTGCGATTTCATCAAATTTACCAAATGACCTGCCACCCTTTTATTCTGATCAGCGCAAAATCCGCCAAATCTTTCTAAACCTTGTTTCCAACGCCGTAAAATTTACCCCCGCTGGCGGCACGGTACGCATTGACGGCGGCCTGAACAAAGAGGGCGGGGTTACCATTCAGATCATTGATACCGGGATCGGTATAAAAAAAGAAGACATCCCCGCAGCCCTTAGCGCGTTTGGCCAGGTCGATAGCAGTCTGGCGCGCCGCTTTGACGGCACCGGGCTGGGCCTGCCGCTGACAGTCGCCCTGATCAAACTTCATGATGGTGATTTAAAGCTGGAAAGCACGCCCGGTGAGGGCACCTGTATTTCCATCGCGTTTCCTGCCAACCGCGTCCTTAGCGGACCCCGCGCTTAACCCTTCGCAGCGTCTACCAGCGCGCGGACACCGGGCAGTTCCTTGCCCTCAAGCCATTCCAGAAATGCCCCGCCTGCGGTTGATACGTAAGAAAAATCATCCCCGGCGCCCGCCTTGGCCAGGGCCGCCACTGTGTCGCCACCGCCAGCCACAGACAGCAAGTCTCCCGATTGGGTCAGCGCGGCAACATGACGGGCAACCGATGTCGTCCCAGTATCAAAGGGTGAAAATTCAAATGCCCCAAGCGGGCCGTTCCAGACCACGGTTTTGCACGATCCCAGCGCATCACACAGGAATTTTGCAGTTAAAGCCCCAACATCAAGGATCATCGCATCCTTTGGAACGTCGTTGATACCAACGGTTTTGGCACTTGCACCATCTTTAAGGCCCGATGCTATCACCACATCAATGGGCAAAAGTATTTCACACCCGGCATCTTCTGCGCGGGCCAGAATGGCGCACGCGGTATCGACCATGTCGCGTTCACAAAGGGATGCGCCAACATTGATGCCCTTTGCAAACATAAATGTGTTGGCCATGCCGCCGCCAATCACCAGTTTATCCACCCGGGTCGAAAGATTGCCAAGCAGGTCCAGTTTGCTGGAAACTTTGGACCCACCAATGATGGCCGCAACCGGGTGTTCAGGCGTTTCCAGCGCATTGCGCAGGGCTTCCAGTTCCGCCTGCATCAGACGTCCGGCAAACGATGGCAGGTGATGGGTCAGGCCTTCGATGGACCCATGGGCCCGATGTGCCGCAGAAAAGGCATCATTCACATAGAGATCGCCCAGTTCCGCCAAGGCACTTGAAAATGCCGCATCATTGGCTTCTTCGCCGCTGTGAAAGCGCAAATTTTCCAACAATGCCACCCCGCTGGAGGAAAGGTTTTCCACCACGTTAGCAGCATCAGAACCAATACAGTCCTTGGCAAAGGCAACATCACGGCCCAGCACTTCTGCCAAGGGTTTCGCCAAAGATGCCAGCGACATTTCAGGCACAACCTTGCCGCCCGGGCGATCAAAATGGGACAGCACCACAACCTTGGCGCCCTTATCGGAAAGTTCCCGTAACGTCGGGGCCACCCGTTCAATCCGGGTCATGTCAGACACACGCCCATCCATGACCGGCACGTTCAGGTCCACGCGCACCAAAACGCGTTTGCCCGAAACGTCGCAATCATCCAGCGTTTTAAAGACGGTGCCGTCGTGATCCATGGGTTTACCTGTTGGCTACAGCTTGCCGACCATAGCTGCAACATCCACCATCCGATTGGAAAAGCCCCATTCATTGTCATACCAAGACAGGATGCGGACAAAGCGCCCATCAATCACCTGGGTTTCCGACAAATCAAAGATGGAACTGGATGGGTTGTGATTGAAATCACCGGACACCACTGGATCGGACGTATAAGAAAGCACCCCCTTCAAGGGACCATCGGCTGCTTTGATGATGGCCTTGTTGACCGCTTCAACCGTGGTTGGCTTTTTCGGTACAAAGGTCAGATCGACCATGGAGACATTGATGGTGGGCACGCGAACGGCCGTGCCATCAATTTTGCCGACGAGTTCTGGCAACACCAAACCCACGGCCTTTGCCGCACCGGTTGAGGTTGGGATCATGTTCTGGGCCGCTGCCCGGGAACGCCGCAAATCCTTGTGCAGGGTATCTTGCAGACTTTGATCTCCGGTATAGGAATGAACCGTGGTCATGAAACCCCGGGTGATCCCACAGGATTTCTGCATCACATAAGCCACAGGGGCCAGGCAATTGGTGGTGCACGATGCATTGGAAATGATGCGGTGGCTTTTGCGCAGTTTCTTGTGATTGACACCGTTTACAACCGTGATGTCTTCGCCACTGGCGGGCGCTGAGATCAGAACGCGTTTGGCGCCCGCTTCAAGATGTTTCGATGCCCCGTCACGGGATGTGAAAATGCCTGTGCATTCCAGTGCAACATCAACGCCCATTTTTGCCCAAGGCAAATTGGCAGGATCACGTTCGGCTAAAACCCGAACCGCACCGCGACCAAAATTGATGCCGGTTTTGGTGGCTCGCACCGTGCCGGGGAATCGCCCGTGAACTGAATCATGCTGCAATAGATAGGCATTGGCCTCAATCGATCCAAGATCGTTGATAGCAACCACTTCGATATCCTTGCGGTTTTGCTCATGGATGGCCCGAAGGACAAGACGCCCGATACGTCCAAAACCGTTGATCGCTACCCTGATCGCCATAATATTCTCCTGTTATTGCCAGTGTAAATTGGCTGTGTGTAAATTAGCTGAGTGTGAATTATCCGTTTTTATCCGCAAGAAGGGCCTTCGCCTTTGCAGCAACCGCTTGGGCCGTAATTCCAAAATGGGCATATAAATCTTTGATCGGTGCCGATGCCCCGAAGGAATTCATGGCAACAATGCCACCTTCGGTGCCAACGTAGCGTTCCCAACCAAATGCAGCACCTGCCTCAACGGCGACCCGCACCGTCCCGGGGCCCAGAATTTTTTCGCGTTCTGCCTTTGGCCTTAGATCAAACAATTCCCAGCACGGCATGGAAACAACCGATGCCGCAATGCCGTCAGATGCCAAAAGGTCGCGCGCGCCAAGGGCGATTTCAACCTCGGACCCCGTTGCCAACAAGGTCACCTTGGCATCACCTTCGGCTTCACGCAGAACATACCCCCCTGTGCCCGCACCATCGGTGCCGGCACCCGCTGAGGTGCGCACGGTGGGAAGGCCTTGGCGTGTCAGCGCAAGCACGGCCGGATGGGTTTTATCTTTCAAGGCCGCCGCCCAGCATTCTGCGGTTTCAACCGCATCGGCCGGTCGGTACACCCGAAGCTCCGGGATGGCCCGCAGGCTCATCAAGTGTTCAACCGGTTGATGGGTTGGGCCGTCTTCGCCAAGACCGATGGAATCATGGGTCATGACATAAATCACCCGAAGCCCCATCAATGCCGATAGACGGATTGCGGGCCTGCAATAATCGGTAAAGATCAGGAAGGTGCCGCCATAAGGAATAATGCCCCCATGAAGCGCCATCCCGTTCATAACCGATGCCATGCCGTGTTCACGCACCCCGTAATAGATGTATCGCCCGCCATAATGATCGGCATCCAACACGTCTTCGACTTTGGTCTTGGTGTTGTTCGATCCGGTCAGGTCGGCTGATCCGCCAAGCATTCCCGGTACTGCGGCGGTCATCACCTCAAGGGCTTCTTGAGAAGATTTGCGCGTCGCCCAGGCTGGCGCGTCTTTTATCAATGTTGCGATGTAATCATCCACCACCCCATCAAATTCTTTCGGCATATCGCCGGAAAGTGCGGCTTCAAAGGCTTCGCGCTGATCGGCAGGTTGTGCATCCAGGCGTTTGCTCCAGGCATCACGCGCGGCCCCCCCGCGGGCCCCTACGGCCTTCCAGGCAGCGCGGACATCTTCTGGTATTTCGAACGGCGCATGGGGCCAATCGAGCGCTTTACGCGCCCCTGCGATTTCTTCTGCACCCAAGGGTGCCCCATGGGTGGCCGATGTGCCGCCCTTGGTAGGCGCGCCGAAGCCAATGGTGGTCCGGGCTGAAATCAACGATGGACGATCCGATACGCGCGCAGCCGCAATGGCGGCACGAATGGCTTCGGGGTCATGGCCATCAACGCTGCAAACATCCCAGCCATAGGCATCAAACCGCTTTAAGGTGTCTTCGGAGACGGTGAGGGAGGTCGGGCCATCGATGCAAATCTTGTTATCGTCCCAAAGGACAACCAATTTTGACAAGCGAAGATGCCCGGCCAAGGATGCCGCTTCGTGGCTGATCCCTTCCATCAAACAGCCATCCCCAACGATGGCATAGGTGTGATGGTCTACCAGATCATCACCGGAACGCGCCGCCATGTGGCGTTCTGCCAGCGCCATGCCAACAGCATTGGCCAGCCCTTGGCCAAGGGGGCCTGTGGTGGTTTCAATGCCCGGGGCGACCCCGTATTCAGGATGGCCTGCGGTGCGGCTTTCGAACTGGCGGAAATTTTTCAGCTCATCCAGGGTCATGTCCTTGTAGCCCGTCAGATGCAGCAACGAATACAGCAGCATCGAGCCATGGCCCGCTGAGAGGACAAAACGATCACGATCTGGCCAGGCCGGATCATTGGGATCAAATTTCAAAAATTGGGAAAACAGGACCGTCGCCATATCGGCGGCGCCCATGGGCATGCCCGGGTGACCGGATTTGGCTTTTTCAACCGCATCCATGGCCAAAAACCGTATGGCATTGGCCATTCTTTTCTGAATTGCTGGATCGACAGATGACGCACTGACGTCTGGCGCTTTAGCGTCCGACACTTTTGGCCCTCCCGGCTATTTTTTGCGCAAAAATGCGCACAAGACATGACCCCATTTGATAAGCCAAAAGCGCAGCCGGTGCCAATGGTTTTCACCAAACAGGCTCCCTTTTATATTTTTAGGGGGGGCTTTTATCTTTTGGTGGTGGATTGCTCGCCTTTGAATAGGCATTAGGCTACTTTATCGCGCAATCAACCTTGCCCACACAGGACCCAAAGCCTTCATGAGTGTTCTTTCAGACCTTCGACCACGACTGCCCGGAATTTTGAAAGGCCTTTGCATTGGCATCCCTGCCGGGGCGCTATTTGACTGGCTGGACACGCCCATCCCCTGGATGATTGGCCCGATGGTTGCCGTGGCCACCCTTAATTTAATGGGAATCAGGATATACGCCCTGCCCTATGCCCGCCAAATGGGCCAAATCATTCTGGGCTCTGCGGTATCGCTTTATTTTACACCTGTAGTGGTGGCCGCCATCGGCACCCATATCGGCGCCATCGCCCTGGCCACGGCATCGGCCTTCCTGATCGGTGGGTTGGGCGCGGTGGTGCTCAGCCGGGTTTCCGGCGTTGATGGCAAATCTTCCTTTTTTGCATCCATCCCCGGCGGTGCCATGGCCATGGCGGTGTTGGCGGAACGCCACGGAGCACAAATTCCACCGGTAGCCGTTGCCCACAGCCTCAGGGTTTCTGCGGTGGTCATCATTGTTCCCTTTGTTCTGACCTATGGTGGCATCCCCATCGAGGCCAGCGCGTATCGGCCCCAATTGCCGCTGGAATTCTGGATTTTGCTCCCCTGGCTTGGTGTCGGATTTATCCTTGGGGAAGTTTCAGAACGGATGGGGCTGCAAAATGGCTACCTTCTGACGCCGATTTTTTTTGGCGCAGCGCTGACCATGAATGGCATTGAACTTTCATCAATCCCGTCATGGATGACAGATTTTGCACAATTGATGTTTGGTCTTGTCTTAGGCGCCAGATATGAACGTGAATTCTTTATCCGCCACAGGCTGTTCATTCCCTTTGCCCTGTTCAATGCATTCTTTATTTTGATCGTGTCTGCATTGGTGGCTTTGGGATTGGCATGGGCATTCGGCATGTCCATTGCCACCATGTTGATTGCAACCGCACCGGGGGGATTGGCCGAAATGACCATCACCGCCCAGGCGTTAAACGTCGGCGTGCCTTTGGTGGTGGCCTTTCATATGGTCCGGGTGGTGATCGTCAACATGGGCACCCAGTATATTTATGGCCTTGCCCAATGGGTCCGAAGCCGGATGGAGCAAGAACCCACAAAATAAGCACTGCATAAAGGGGGCATCCTCCCCCAGATTCAATTGCATATCACCCGTTCTCACCATAAGAAGTATGGGTATGAACTCAAAAATCAAAGATCCCAAGGCCGCCGAGCCTTCGCCAGATTCAAAGGAACCAACACCGGAGCCCAATGCGCTGCTTTCTGGCTTGCGCGTCGTGGAAGGCTCTGCCTTCGTCGCAGCACCCCTTGGCGGCATGGCCTTGGCCCAGCTGGGCGCTGAGGTCATCCGCTTTGATCCCATCGGCGGGGGGCTGGATTATCACCGCTGGCCCGTCGTGAACACAGAAGACACAGAGGGTGAAGAGGGTGCCAGCCTGTTCTGGGCAGGGCTTAATAAAGGCAAGAAATCTATCGCCATTGATCTTGGCCGCCCCGAAGGGGCCGCAATCGCCACCCAATTGATCACCGCCCCCGGCGATAACCGGGGCATTTTCCTGACCAATTTCCCGGCCCGGGGCTGGCTGGATTATGACCGCCTTAAAGCCATCCGCGAAGACCTTATCATGGTAAATATTACCGGCGACCATGAAGGCAAAAGCGCTGTCGACTATACCATCAATGCCGCTATGGGCTTTCCGTATGCGACAGGCCCTGATGGCCCAGAAACCAATGAGTCCCCCATCAACCATGTTTTGCCGGCATGGGATGCCATTTGTGGGTTATGGGCATCAACGGGCATTTTGGCTGCAGAACGCCACCGCGCCCGCACCCAGACCGGCCAAAAGGTAACCCTGGCCCTATCCGACGTTGCCTTGGCCATAACCGGGGCCTTGGGCATTATTGGCGAAGTTGCCATCAACAAAGAAGACCGCCCGCGCTATGGCAATGACCTATATGGCGGGTTTGGCAGAGATTTTGAAACCAAAGACGGGCCAAGGGTCATGGTGGTGGGCCTGACCGGTCGCCAATGGCAGGGTCTTGTCCGGGCCACGGACACCAATGATGCCATCAGCGCCCTTCAAGACACGCTGGGGATTGATCTTTCCCGCCAAGGCAACCGTTTCCGGGCCCGCGATGAAATCGCCGCCATCATTGAGCCCTGGATCAAAAACCATACCTTGGTCGATGTGGCAAAAGCCTTTGATGACAACGGCGTTTGCTGGGGCCCGTACCAGACGTTCCGCCAATTGGTGGAAAGCGATCCCAGATGTTCGACCGATAACCCGCTGTTTTCCATGGTTGAGCACCCGGGGATCGGGCCACTTTTAACCCCCGCCAGCCCCCTTTCCTTCGGGGCATTCCCCCGCATGGCCGTAAAACCCGCACCAACCCTTGGGGCCGATACCGATTGGGTTTTGGGCGATGTTCTGGGCATGAGCTCCGGCGAGATCGGAAACCTTCATGATAACGGCACCGTTGCCTAAATTTAGACAGATTTTGGGGCGAAAAACCCCTTGAGGGGCGGATTGCCTGAATAATCCCCGATAGGTCTTGACGTGCCCCCCCTTGAAAACTAGATATTACCTCCGGCTTTTGGGTGGATCGGTCCCAAATGCCTGAAAAAACAGTAATTATTATAAAAAAGTGACCGGGAGGTCCCTGAGTTCATGGCAGCGATGATTGAAGTCGACGGATTGCACAAGCATTTTGGTGCGATTCAGGCCGTGAACGGGATTTCTTTCTCCGTGGAACGGGGTGAAGTGCTGGGATTTCTAGGCCCCAATGGTGCCGGAAAATCCACCACCATGAAAATGATCGCAGGGTTTCTGGAGCCCGATGCGGGCAGCGCACAGGTCTGCGGCTTTGACGTTGCAACCGATCCCATCGAGGCCAAACGCTGCATCGGCTATATGCCCGAAGGCGCGCCCAGCTATTCGGAAATGAACCCTTTGGGTTTTTTGCAATTTATTGCGGGCATACGCGGATTTTCAGGGCGTGAAGCCCGGGATTGCGTGGCACGCGCCGCCGATCGCACACAGTTAGAAGACGTCCTCTATCAGCCTATTGAAACCCTGTCGCGGGGCTATAAACGCCGGGTCGGGCTGGCCCAGGCATTGTTGCATGATCCCGATATTCTGATTCTGGATGAACCAACCGACGGGTTAGACCCCAACCAGAAACACGAAGTCCGAAGCCTGATTCAGGAAATGTCCGCAGACAAGGCCATCATCATTTCAACCCATATTCTGGAAGAAGTGGATGCCGTCTGTTCCCGGGCCATCATTATCGCGCGCGGCCACGTGGTTGCCGACGGTACGCCTCTGGAACTGGAATCACGATCAGACCGCCATCAAGGTGTCGCCATTACCGCCACCCGCGAAACCCTGGAACAATTAATTGGTGACGTCAGCGCCCTTTCCGGCGTTGCCCATGCAGAAATTGAAGACCGCGATCTGTTTGTTCGCCCCATTGATCCAAGCACCGATATTCTTGAACCCATCCGCGTATTGGTTCGCCAACGCGGCCTTTCCGTTGCCGACATTCGGATAGAGCGCGGCCATCTGGAAGATGTTTTCCGGGATGTCACCTTGCCCAAAGCCCGGAAACACGGAGGCGTTTCATGAACGTCGTTTGGGTCCTGTTTCGCCGCGAGCTGGCAAGTTATTTCATCACGCCTGTGGCTTATGTCTTTATTGTTATCTTTCTGGCATTGCTGGGCGCACTTACCTTTTTCATGGGCGGCTTCTTCGATCGAGGGCAAGCTGATCTGGCACCATTTTTTGCCTTTCACACCTGGTTGTATCTGCTTTTGGTCCCCGCCATCTCCATGCGCCTGTGGTCCGAAGAACGCAAAACCGGCACCATTGAGCTGCTGTTAACCCTGCCCATTTCTGCCACCCAGGCTGTGTTGGCAAAGTTTTTTGCATCCTGGGTTTTCACAGCCATTGCCTTGGTGCTGACCTTCCCCATTGTCATCACGGTCAACTATTTAGGGTCCCCCGATAACGGCGTGATCGCCGCTGGTTATATTGGATCGCTGGTTATGGCCGGTGCGTATCTTGCCATCGGGGCCTGTTTTTCCGCCGCCTCTAAAAATCAGGTGATCGCGTTTGTTCTGGCCGTCATGGTCAGCATCCTGTTCACCGTTTCGGGCACACCATTGGTGCTGAATTTCATTTCCGGCTGGGCCGCCCCCGAAGTGATCAATGTTGTTGCAGGATTAAGTTTCCTCGCCAATTTTGATGCGATTTCAAAGGGCGTTCTGGACATGGTGAACATGGTCTATTTCCTGTCGGTGATCGCATTGTTCCTGTTCATCAACGTTATTCTTGTCACCCTTTTGAAGGCGCGCTGAGAGATCATGAGCGACACGTCCAAAAATTCATCTGGCATTATGCGCCGCTCACTCGCGGTTTGGGGCGTTTGCCTGTCGATTATCCTGTTTATCGCCGTCAACGTTTTGACCCATGCCGGGTTCATTGGCGCGCGCATTGATCTGACCCAGGACAAACTGTTCACCCTGTCTGCGGGCACCCACAAGGTGCTGAGCCAAATCGATGAACCTGTCACGCTCCGGTTTTACTTCTCTACCGTTTTGGGCAAAGAATTACCGGGACTGGGCAAATATGCCGGTCGCGTGCGCGACATGATGCATGAATATGCCGCCAATTCCCGGGGCAAGGTTCGCATCACTGAAATTGACCCGGTTTCTTTTTCCGATGCCGAAGATGAAGCCGTGGCCTTTGGGCTTCAGGGGCTGCCGTTGGACCGCACTGGCGAAAAAGTTTATTTCGGATTGGCTGGCACCAACGCCACAGCAGAAGAAGAAATCATCCCCTTCTTCACCCCAAGCCGTGAAGCATACCTTGAATACGACCTGACCAAAGTGGTGTACCGGTTGGCTAATCCAAAGCGCAAAACCATCGGCCTGATATCGTGGCTGCCGGTGCGCGGGTTCCCCGGTTCCATGATGGCGCGGATGTCAAGCATGGGCCGACCCTGGCAGTTGACCGGGCAGTTGGACCAATTGTTTCAGGTCCAGGACATTCCCATTACCACCGGTGAAATCCCGAAGAACATCGACATTTTGTTTGTGCTCCATCCTGCAGGGATCACCAAGAAAACCACTTATGCCATTGATCAGTTCATGATGCGCGGCGGACGCGCTCTGATTTTTGTTGATCCATTGTCAGAAATTGCCAGTCGCATTCCCGGCCCCGGTGGAAAATTTGTCCCGGGCGCTTCAGACCTTGCTCCCATTTTCAAATCATGGGGGCTGTCTTATGACAAGACTATGGCCGCGACCGACATGCTGTCTGCCCAGCGGGTCAATGGCGGCTCAGCGTCAAGCCCCGTGGCCGTTCAATATCCGGCATGGCTACAGCTTCGTAAAACCAATCTGGTTCAAGGCGACCTGATCACCACAGAAATTGACAACATGGTAATGGCAACGCCTGGCGCGCTTAGCCTCAAGGCTGACTCAAAACTAAGCCTGACGCCGCTGATTACAACATCTGAACAATCCATGATGCTGAAGGCCGAAGACCTAAAGGGCCGCCCGGATTTCCAAAGCATCGTTAAAAACTTCAAGCCATCGGGCAAGCGTCTTGTCCTTGCCGCCCGCCTGACGGGGCCTGCAAAGACCGCCTTCCCCAAAGGCCCGCCCCCGGCATCGGCCTATATTGATACCGGTGAAAAAAAGCCACAGCCAGGCATGTTCAAAAAGAAGGCGCTGAAAAAAGACGACCCCCGGGTCATCAAAAAAGCTGCCCTGATGCGCGCGGCGCTGGCCAAGGCCCATCTTTCAGAAGCAAAGCAGCCCATTCACGCCGTTGTCGTTGCTGATTCCGATATGCTGCGGGATGAATTTTGGGTTCGGGTCCAGAACCTGTTTGGCCGAACCTCCACCATTCCGGTTTCCGACAACATGAATTTGGTGACCAATGCGCTGGACAATTTGACCGGATCAGACGAACTGATCGGGTTGCGTTCCCGTGGCGTTTCACGACGGCCCTTTGATTTGGTTGATGACCTGACCCGCAAAGCCGAGCTGCGTTTACGTGCCAAGGAACGGGAACTGCAAAGCAAGCGCGAAGAAGCTGAAAAGAAATTGCGGGAATTACAATCCCCAACCCGCAACAAAGATGACCGCGCCATTCTCAGCCCCAAGCAGATCAAAGAAATCAATAAATTCAAAGGGAAATTGCTGGGCGTGCGCAAACAATTGCGAGATGTGCAACTGGGCTTGCGTAAAGACATCGATGAGTTGAAGTCGGAGCTGTGGTTCTTCAACATTGCCCTGATCCCCCTGATGGTGGCCTTGGCTGCCATTGTCCTTGGGCTTGCCCGCACACGCCGCCGTCGCCAGCGTATGGAAACGGAAGCAAAGGGCTAATCATGACACCCAAATCATTCCTCACCTTGCTTGTCCTGACCATCACCATCACGGCTGCTGCGTTCTGGGTTACCATTTCCAGCGACAGCGGTACCGGAATACGGGGCGATGGCCGGATTCTGTTCCCCGATCTTGCCACACAGGTCAACGATGTTCGGCGCATCAAAATCACCCGCGCATCGGGCACATCCACCCTTGTTGCTACCACGACAAAGGATGGCAAGGTCAACTGGGCCCTGAAAGAGCTTTATAATTATCCGGCCCCGCTGGTTTCGGTCCGCGCCGTTGCCGCTGGCATGGCATCGATTGCCGTGATCGAGGCCAAGACCAACCGGGCAGCAAAATATCTGAAAATCCGGGTAGAAGACCCAGCGAAGCATACGGGCAAAAAGAATTCCCACGCGTCACGCATTGAATTGTTTAATGCAAAAGACGAAAAAATTTCCGATCTGATTGTTGGGCTGGAAAAGCCCACCTTATCGGGGACCGGGCAATTGTTCGTCCGCAAGCCGGGCGATGACCGCGCATGGCTGGCGCGGGGCAAGGTTTTCATCCCTGAAAAACGTGAGGGATGGGTCAACCAGATGATCGTCGAAGTGGACCTGCCAAGGGTGCGGGAAACCATCCTGACCATCCCCGGTGAAAAGCCCCTCAGGATTTTCAAAAAGGCCGAAAACGACCAGGACTTTACCCTTGAAGGCATGGCCAAAACCCGTGAGCTGAAAGAATTGTTCGGGGCAGAAGACATCGCCCGGGCCATCCAGAATTTGGCGTTTGTCGAAGTGCGGCCCCAAAGCGAGCTCAAATTTGATTTCAGCCAAGCCCCGCGCACCCGTTATGTTACCTACGATGGACTGATCATCGAAAACTGGGCCGCCACGGCGGGCAAAAAACATTGGGTCACCTTTCGCGCCCGCGCCAATCCCAACCCTGAAAAGGGCGACAAGGTTGATACAGCCAAGCGCGACAAAGAAATTTTAAAAATCAACACGGTGACAAAGGGTTGGGCCTATACCATTAATCCGTTTGAAACCAAAAACCTGCTCAAAACCATGAAAAGCATGACCCAGCCAAAGCCGGGATCAACGCCGGCAAGCACTCCGGCAACTGGGCCGGCCAAGAAATAACAAGGATAAAGCCATGAGTGACGGCGAGAGCACACAAAAACTTTTATACAATCCCCATGCTTTTTTCTGCCTGCAAGATACCGATTGCAGCAAAGGCCGCACCTGCTGTGGGGCCAAAGGCGCCATGGAATTGATGGGGCATATGCGGCGCTTTGCCAAAGCAAATGGCGTCACCAACATTCGGATCAACCGATCCAGTTGTCTGGACCGGTGTGAACTGGGCCCGATTATGGTCATGTATCCCGAAGGCGTTTGGTATGCCTTCAAAACGGAACAAGACGTCGAAGACATTGTTCAAAAACACATCATCGAAGGTGGTCGTGTTACGCGGCTTATGGTTCAACCCTCAGCCCGGACCCCTGCGGACCTAGCGTCTGCATCCTAGGAGACCCCCATACATGGCTTCCCTGCCCGAAGACCCACAACCTTTATACGAAACCCATGTTTTGTGCTGCACCAACCAGCGCGCAGAGGGCCACCCCCGCAGTTGCTGTGCGGATCGTGGCGGACACACCATTATGGCGCACCTGAGCAAACGTGTAGCCGAAGAAGGCATCGAAAATATCAAGGTCACCGAAGCTGGCTGCATGGAACGGTGCGAATTGGGCCCGGCCATTGTTGTCTATCCCGATGCCGTTTGGTATTCCCCCGCATCTAATGATGATGTCGATGAAATTATCGAAAGCCATCTTAAAGGCGGCGTTCCCGTTGAACGCCTTGTCCTTGATGTGGACCAACGCATTCCCAAACCCCAGCCCACACAATTGCTGGATTTGACTGTTGCGTCCATCGCCCAGGAAACGCCAGACATCAAATCGTTTGAACTGGCCGCCAAAGATGGCGCAGACCTTCCTGCCTTTGACGCAGGTGCCCATGTGGATGTCATCACCGAAGGCGGGCTGCGCCGGTCCTATTCCATCGCCAGCGACCCCACGGAACGCAACCATTATACCCTTGGCGTCTTGCGGGAACCCAAAAGCCGGGGCGGTTCTTCCTGGATGCATGCGATCAGCCAGGGCGACACCATTTCCATTACCCCGCCAGAAAACCTGTTCCCACTGGCCGATGGCAATGGGCCACATATCTTGATCGCCGGCGGGATTGGCATCACGCCAATGCTGGCCATGGCGCGGGTTTTAAAAGCCCGGGGTGCCGCATTTCACCTGCATTACTGCACCCGCAGCGCGGAACAAACCGCTTTTCTGGACATGGCCAAGTCTGTGGCAGGCGACAACCTGACCCTGCACCATGATGGCGGCGATCCGTCCAAGGGCATGGATCTGGCAGCGACCCTTAAAGACCAGCCCAGTGGCGCACATCTTTATATCTGTGGGCCCGGCGGCTTGATTACAGCCGTTAGAGATGCGTCCGCGCACTGGTCTGACGACAGCGTTCATTTTGAACTGTTTGCCGCTGCCCCCACCAATGCCGATTGGAAAAATGAAGCATTCGACATTTACCTGTCGCGCCGTCGTCTGGACCTGACCGTGCCTGCGGACCGCACCATTTTGGAAGTCATCCGCGCAGAAGGCATTGCGCTGGATTCATCGTGCGAACAGGGTTTTTGTTCAACCTGTCAGGTGCGATTGATTTCCGGTGAAGCAGAACATCGCGACCAGATACTGAGCGCAGAAGAAAAAGCCAAGGGCGACAAAATCCTGACCTGTATTTCCCGTGCCAAACCCGGGGAAAAACTGGTGCTTGATATCTAGGGGCGCTATCGGACGCTGTTGTAGTATAAATATTCGCGCGAATTTATGCGGATGCGGCGCATATCGATGGGATTTCCATCCAGACCAAAAGAGATGCGGTTGATTTCCAGCAAGGGGTCCCCCGCCTTTATATCCAATTCTTTGGCTTCGCGTTTCCCAGCACGAACCGCATTTAACCATTCATCGGCACGCGCCGTCAGAACGCCGTAATGTTCTTCCATCATCAAATAGGTGTTAGAGCGCCATTTCTTTCCCAGCAATTCGCCGAACCCCGGAAAAAGGCGATCCGCCATTGAGATGTCTTCGCAGATGACGGCTTTGCCATCAATGGCGCGGACCCGATGGAGCCGGAACACTTTTTCCCCGTCTTCTAATTTCAGCGTTTTTCGCTCATTTTTATTGGCTGGTGCCACGGTGTTTTCCATGGAAACCATGGTGCGCCGAACCACCGGTTCGTGATCAATGTTCGACATGGAAAAGAAATGGATACGCGATTCTGTTGTTCGCCCCGTAACAAAGGTCCCTTTGCCCTGATGGCGCACCACAATGTGTTCCGCTGCCATTTCTTCAATGGCTTTGCGCACCGTCCCCTGAGAGACACGAAATTCGGTAGCAAGCCGGGTTTCACTGGGCATTGCCTCTCCCGGCTTCCAGTCCCCCAGCATCACGCGCTTGATCAAAAGCGCCTTTACCTGGCGGTAAAGCGGCTGAAAATCCGTACCCAGATTGCGTTCTTCCATAGACGGAACCCCAATCACGTTGCGGGTCTTCGCTCAATGCCGGGTTAATCCTTCGATTAACCTGTCACCAATGCCCGCCGATGTGTGGCCCTCATGGCACACAGCTAGATACTTATATAATACATAATTATTGGGGTCTGTGTGCCAAAGCGTACAATCGCTTCATTTTAAATCATGTTACATCATGGCGCGCATGTGGACAAATGCGCCTTCAAGGCCTTTATCGGCCACTTACCTGCTCGCGTTCCACCTGTGCGGCAATGGTATTTCGGCACCCTCGCGCCCAAACCCACAAGCCAAGGCTTAAGGTTGCGCCCACCAGAATAGGCGTCATAAGGCCAAAGAATTCAGATGAAATACCCATGATCAACGCCCCGAATGCCGGTATGGCGCGGGCAACAATCCCGTATAGCGCCATAACACGGCCGCGCATTTCTGTATCGATGGCCGTCTGGATCAGGGTCTGTATGCCTGTTCCCATGATGGCAAACCCGGCACCGGTGATAAACATGACGGGCAGTGCCAACCAAAATGAATGCGCCAGTGAAAAAGCGATCAGGGACAGGGATGTCACACATAGAAATGCGATGGTGACCCGGGTCAGGCCCGTGATGGACCCCCGCTGCGCCAACCAATAAGCCCCGACCATGGCACCGCTGCCGTGCAAAATCAGCATGGTAGAATAGGCATTCACCCCCCGATGAAAGACCGCGTCCACCAATCCTGGAAGCAATTCAGTAAATGGCCTTGCCAGCATGCCCGATATCATCATGATCAACATCATCAACATAACGCCTTGATGGCCACGCACATAGCGCAAGCCTTCCGCCGTTGATGACAGCAGGCTTTTGCGGGCGGGGGTTTCGGGCTTGTCCGATGCCAGCTTGATAGCCATCAGGGCGATGAAGAAAAATAAATACGTCAAGGCATTCAACGCAAATGCCCATCCCACACCCCCATATGCGATGACGGCCCCGCCGATGCCGGGCCCGGTAAACCGGCTGGTGTTGAAAATCATGGAATTCAAGGCAATGGCAGAAGACAACATTTCACGGCCTGCCAGATTATAAACGACCGTCATTCGTGCGGGCCGGTTAAAGGCACTGATACACCCATGCAACGTGGCAAAGAAAACCAGCCATTCTATGGTGATGTGTCCAGCCAAGGTCATCACCGCAAGCCCTATTCCCTGAAGAACAGAAAGGACCTGTGTGACGCGCAACACCGTCAGGGAATCGACCCGGTCAATGATGGCACCGGCAAGAAGGCCAAAGAGAATGGTCGGGGCCAGATCAGCAAAGGCGATAACCCCAAGCCAGGCACCGGAATGGGTCAATTCCCATGTCAGCCAGCCCATGCCCACGCGCTGGACCCAGTTGCCCGTGCTGGTGCAGAAATTACCGCCGAGATACCAACGGTAATTGGGATTAACCAGAACCCGCGTTATGTTGCCGAAGCCGCTAAGCATCAATACCGATCATGGTGAAGGCCTGAAACCGGCCTCATACAGGGCACCAAGATCAGTGCCCAGCCATTCTGTGGGGATTTGTTTGTTGGTGCCTTCTGCCATCACCCGATCATAGACGATGCGCCCCGTGGCGGCGAACTGAATGGCGAGCCCTGAATTATTTTTGTAATAAACGATACCCTCCCCGCCGGACTTCACTGTTTCCTTCCCGGCAATAATATCGCCAAGTTCAACAATGCTTTCGCGTTTGATGGTGCCCGCATCAAGGGGCTCTAGCAGTTCCGTCTGATCGTTATCAATCACACTTTCCCAATCATTGACGATGATGTTGGTGGCCTTGGCGTAGGTAGCTTCGTCCACTTCTGTGCGTTTTTTATTCGTGGAATCAGAATTGGCAATGGAAACAACCAGCTGGCCGTCTTCAAGCAAATTACCGTCAAACACCGGCTCCATCGCCGTGGTGCAACAGCAAATTACATCGGCGCCCTTCACCGGTGCATCTGGGGTGTCAGCCATAATGACCTCAACCTTATCGCCCCATTGTTTGCGCTTTTCAGTGACGAACATTTCCCGGTGTTCCGGATTGGGGCTGTAAACAATAACCCGTTCAAAATCGCGGACCGTATTGATGGCATCAAAAGCGCTGCCTGCCTGTTTTCCCGTCCCAAACAGCCCAAGGGTCTTCACGTCTTTGGGGGCAACCTGATCCACGCAAAGACCAGATGTGGCCCCCACCCGCATCCCGGATAGATAATATTCATGCATCAAGGCAAGGGGTTCGGCCGTTTCAATATCAAACAAAATCACAAACCCCCAATTGAAAGGTCGGGGGTTTTCATAAATGCGGCGATTATTTTCAGGTGTGGGCGGAGTGATGATTTGTGATCCCGCGCGCACGCATGCCAGCCCCACCGATGGCACGGCACCGACATGGACGTTAGCGAAATAGCGTTGTTTGGGATCCCGGTGGCGCGCCTGATATCTGGCGCGCGGCAGATTAACAGCATCCCCTTTAGAAAAATCAGCGAACGCTGTCCCCATGGCATCGATGCATTCACGCATAGATAAATGACGCTCAATGTCATCATCGGTAATTATAATCGTCATCCCAAATAGCCCCCCTTATTTGATCTTTTTATGGTGTCTATCATGGCGTTTTCCATGCGTTCTGTCACATGATTGCCGCCCAAAACCGATTTGAGGGCATGAATCATGGTTAAAATATTGTTGACAAGCAACACGATATATTGTGGCATAACAGCTGGAGGCCACAACTTGTGGCGTTCTCGGGGTGGCTAAACCAAAAAATCTCTCATTCTCGGCATATTAACAGCCCCCCAAAAAGATATAGTTGTCGCCTGAGAAAGAGAGAGATCCGAAGGAGGGGGATGTATGACATTCCTTGATAAAATAAAAGGTTGGCTCGGCCAAATTACTGAAGTCGGCCTTCTACTTGTCGCCCTGGGCATTGTCGTCCAGATTCTTATCGGTCCGAAGGTCGCCTTTATTGGTGATGTCGTTGGCAATTTGCTGACACTCATCAAGGCGCTCGGAAATAATGGCCTTGTTGGCCTAATAGCCATCGCGATTATCATGTGGCTCTTTGCAAAAAGAGAACCAGGTTGATCTAGAATTTTTTGAGCGCAAGTAGCGCTGCTGAGCATACTGAAGGGCCGGAGAAATGAATTCTCCGGCCCTTTGCTATTCTATCTGGAAAACCCGATCAGAAATCTGCAAGCAAGCGCCCGTATCCAGGAATCGAATCGGTCACACCGGTGCGCCGCAATGCCTGCCAGATGATAGCCTGAATGGGCTGCACCACTGTGACATCCAATTCTTTTTCCAAAACATCAATGGCGCCAATCATGGCCCAGTGGGGGCAGGAATAATAAATGGTGTCGATGTCGGGATGCTGGGCCTTGACCGAGCGCCCCAACTTCAAGGCCCTTTCTTCTTCGACCAAACCCAGCTCTATAAATTTGGCCTCTGCCCGATCACAGCCCTGAGGATCAAGGCCAAATTCCCGCATGTAATTCATATGCCGTTCATCATGGGAGGTGTCATAGGGGTGGACAATGCCCACCTTGTTACAGCCAAGAGTCTTGAAAGCTTCGCGCTGGGCCGTGGCCGACGTGGTAATGGGAATGCCCACTTCCTTTTCTGTGTCTGCGATCAAGACATCCAGATTATCAAACCCTTTTGACACGTTGATGGGCAGGCCACCAAAGACCAGAATATCGACCTTTGCCCGTGCCATAATTTTTGCAGCCCTAAGGCTCGCCTCATAGGAACGGTCCACCTCTTCATCATTGCGTTCTACCAAGGGCAAGGTGTGCACCACCAAGGTCACGCCATCGGGAACGATTTTATAAAATTCATATGGGAACACCTCTGTGGCCGATGGTGGCGAGGTGTATCCAATGCGCGCGCGGTGACCATAAATGGGCATGATGTTTCTCCTTGTTTGTTTTTTTATTATTCACCCTCACCCGGCAATTGGGGCATCAGGCTGTATTCCTTCAAAAATTCAATCACAACCGCATCAAATGCGGCGGGGTCTTCGATCATACAGGCATGACCGCATCCTGCCAGCACCTGATGATGGGACCCGGGAATAAGGCTTGCGGTTTTTTCACCCTTTGGGCGCGCGCCATCAAATTCACCATTGATAATCAGGGTTGGGCGGGTATACGCCGCAAGGTAATCGCGTGCATCCCCCCGGCATAATGCCTCAAATACCTGAACCACGGCCTTGGGGTCATGCCAGGAATGGCGTTCGCAGAAATTATCAACCAAATAGGTGCCCATGGGTGAATCGGCGAATGTTTCGCGCACCCCATAGCGCAGATGGGCATGGCGGTACGGTGGAAAATCTTCTTCGCCGTAGCCTTTGATCCGCCGGTCCATATCCTGAGGCGCTGAATTGCCGCCCACCTGTATCACCGCCTGGAACCGTTCTGGGTATTTTCCGCCCAGCAACAAGGCCATTTTAGAACCAATGGAACAGCCCATCACGATGGCATCATCGGCACCAATATCATCCATAACACCAATGATATCGTCGCTCATTTCTTCAAAATCATAAGGGGTTGTCACTTTTTCAGACCGCCCCCAACCGCGCAAATCAACGGAGATGACCTTAAACCAGGTGGAAAAATGGGCGGCCTGATACAGCCACAAGGTATGATCATATGGAATGGCATGCAGCAACACCAAGGGCGGGCCTTCACCGGTTACTTCGTAATGAATTTCAACGCCATTGGCGTTACTTTTAGGCATACAGTCCCCCTTGGTTGCTTTGCCAACCCTCTACAATCACTTGGTTTGTTTTACAGATCAAAATTCGCGCAGCAGCCGGCCAAAGCCTTCAATGGGTTCCGTAATCCCTGCGGTGCGCAGGGCCTTCCAGGTGATGGCTTGTTGTGATGTCATGACAGAAACACCCAATTCCTTTTCGATCTTGTCCAGAACATGGGCCACGGCCCAGTGTGCCGAGCCCAGATGAATGGTATCGGCTTCGGGATTTTCTTCCTTCACCTGAGATGCCAGCTTGAAAGCAACATCAACATCAATGGCACCGATATGTTTAAAATCTGAACCCACGGCAATAATGCCTGTGGGTTCAAACCCCATATTGCGCACCGATTGTTCATGGCGGTCATTATGTTCCGGCTCGTAACAATGGACGGAGGCCACCTTTTTGGACCCAAGTAACGTCATGGCTTCAATCTGGGCCTGGGTAGAGGTCACCACTTTCGTGCCAATTTTATTGCCGAGGTCTTCGCAAAGCTTTGGCAGGTTTTCAACGCCTAAGGACTGGTTCACCGGGTTGCCGCCCAGCACCACAACATCGGCACCGGAATCAGCCATGTACTGGGCCGCCTCTAATGAGCGTTCATGACAGCCAACAACCTCTTCTTTGGTGCGGGTGCGGATTTCCAAAGTCGTGATCATCAAGGTCACGCCATCGGGCACCATTTTATAAAATTCATAACAAAACGTTTCGGTCACAAAGGGGGGTGAGCAATAGCCGATCCTTGCACGATGTCCATACATGGGGATTCTCCTTTTATTGTTTTTTAAAATTCATTTAGCAGACGGCCAAACCCGTCAACGCGATCATCAACGCCGGTTTGGCGCATGGATTCCCAGGCGATGGCCTGAAGCGATGTCATGACTGAAATGCCAAATTCTTTTTCCAATGGCGCAATCGCATCAATCACCGTCCAGTGGGGGCAACCAAAATAAAGCGTATCGGCATCAGGGTTTTCTGCCATGGCGGCCCGCCCCCAATCCAACGCACATTTAGGGGTAAGGGTGCCAAGCGACACCAAAGCAGAACCGCCCGAATAAACGCCCGTTGGTTCCAGGCCAAAAAATTCAGAAATGGTTTTTTCATGGCGCGGGTTTTGGTCCGGCAAGAAGGGGTGAACGACCGCCACCTTTTTGGAACCAAGGGCCTTGAAGGCATGGACTTGGGCCAATGCAGAAGATGAAACCTTCACGCCAATTTCTTTCTCCAAGCCTGCCATCAATTCTTCAATGGTGCCTTCGCCCTTTGAAATGTTGATGGGAAGCCCGCCCAAAAGCACCAGATCGGCCCCGGCACGGGCAAAGGTGTGGGCGGATTCAATGGAAATTTCATAACATTTTTCAACGTCATTTTTGGAACGATCCCCAAGCGGCAGGGTGATCATCATCAACGACACGCCATCGGGCACAATGCGGTACCAATCAATGGGATACACCTCTGTGGTGACTGCTGCGACCGTATAGCCAATACGCGCGCGATGACCGTGAATTTTATCCCACTGAACCATGATTGCCCCCCTTTTTTATTTTATGCCTTAAGCAAATATATCCCAGAACATCCGCAATGCGGCCGCGCCCAGAAACAATGCAAATATACGGGTAAGATGGCGGCGCGGCAAACGATGCGCAAGACGCGCCCCAATGGGTGCCATCACCATGGCGGGCAGAGCACAAACCACAAAGCCCGCCAGATTAACATAGCCAACCGAAAACGGCGGCAACCCAGCGGTTTGCCAGCCAATGCCAACAAAACCCAACGCGCCCGGAATGGCCACCAACAGGCCCACGAAAGACGCCGTGCCAACGGCCATATGAATGGGCGTTGAAAACACGGTCAAGATGGCCACGGTAACCGCACCGCCGCCGATCCCAGCCATGGTAGAAACCGCCCCGGTGCCACTGCCAAAGGCAAAACTGCCGATGGGCCCGGGCATGGTGTCGCCCAAGGTAACGCGGGGCTCACCCGCTGCCAGATTTCCGGCAACCAAAATTGCGATGCTGGCAAAAACCGCCGCCAATGCCGTGCCAGACACCACCGATGCCAATGCCGTGCCCATGGCCACACCGGCCAGAATGCCCGGCCCGTAGCTTTGCAGGATTGAAAAATTGACTGCGCCAATACGCCAATGGGTCCTGGCAGAGGTTGCCGCCGTCACCACAATCACCGCCAGCGATGTCCCCACCGCCAAATGCATGCGCACGGCCACATCAATGTCTAAAAACCCTTGGGCAAAATAATAGGCCGGCACCAAAACAATGCCCCCGCCTGTGCCCAACAGCCCCGCCACCAGCCCTGAAAGCACGCCAGCACAAAAAAGGGCCATGGCAATCAGAACCAGCGTGGTTGGATCATTCATAAATTTGCCTTTCAGGCATCACGATGCGTCGGTCTTTTCAAAGTTCAAAGATACGGAATTGATGCAATAGCGCAAACCAGTGGGCGGCGGGCCATCTGGAAACACATGGCCAAGATGGGCATCACAGCGCCCACACACCACTTCGGTGCGCACCGCCCCGAAACTGCTATCGCGCACTTCTTCAATCACGCCCGGTTCTATGGGAGCGGTATAGCTGGGCCAGCCAGAACCGGATTCGAATTTTGTTTCAGAAGAAAAAAGTGCCGTCCCACAGCAAATACAATGATAGGTGCCATGATCGTGGCAATCCCAATAGCGCCCGGTAAAGGCCTGCTCAGTGCCCTTTTCACGGGCAACCCGGTATTCATCCGCTGAGAGTTGCGCGCGCCATTGCTCATTTGTTTTGGTGATTTTATCGGTCATGGTTTTTCCTGTGTGACGGTTTTAAAAAAATCCAACATGACGGCGTTAAATACCGCTTCATGATCAATCTGGGGATAATGATGGGCCCCCTTGATAATCTCAAGCCTGGCACCCGGAATTTTTGCAGCCACTAATCTTGCACTTTCACCCGGTTTAGTCCCCGCGACAGAACTGGCATCTTCGCCGCCAGCAATAATCAAGGTTGGGCAAGCAATGCCAGCCAATCGATCGCAATAATCAAAGCGCCCCAAATCTTCCATGATGGCAATATAGGCGTCTGGATCATTGTTGATGTAATGGGTTCGATACCAATCCATCAATCCTGAATTGGCGGCACGGAAATCATCGGGAAAATGGCTGTCAATTTGAGGGCCAGCGGCGATTTTCATACCGTGTTCGCGAATGGCGGTGTTGCGCGCCGCACGCACCCCGGAATTTCCGCCCTTGATCCGGCACGCCGTGGACACCAACGCCAGCGCGGTCAACCGATTCCCATGGGCACAGGCAAAGGCCTGACCGATAAAGCTTCCCAGCGACACGCCCATGAGAATAATTTTATCAATGCCCAAATGATCCAACAATGCGATCAGGTCTTCAGTGAAGGTTTCAACACCCATGGGCGCATCACCACACGATGATTCGCCCAACCCCCGAATGTCATAGGTGATCACCCGGTAATTGCGGGCCAGAACCGGCACTTGCCCGCGCCAGCCTTCGCGGGTGGACAGGCCCACGGAATGCACCAACACAACAACAGGGCGACGCCCTGTTTCGTCACCGGTATCATCATAAACAATGGATGCCCCACGGGTTTCTACGCTTGGCAAATGGATATCTCCTTTATTACAGCACGCAAAAATTTAAGCGATCCGCTTTCGCTGGGCAAGCATCAGACAAAAGAAAAACGGCGGGCCAATATGGCCCGCCGTCTTATGCGTCTCAGGGTGTTTAACCTTATCCTTTGGCCAATGCCGCCTTAACCCGCGCAGGGGTCATGGGTGCGGTTCGAAGACGCACACCCGTGGCATCATAGAAGGCATTCGCCATGGCCGCAGCCACCGGCCGGGTGGAGGGTTCCCCCGCCCCCATGGCCGGTTTGTCCGGCCGATTGATCAACACCACATCAATGGTTTCCGGGGTGTCGGGGCTTTCGGCGATGGGATAGCTTTCCCAATCGACACTGGTCACCGCATCGGGGCTGAACATCACCTCTTCATAAAGTGCCCGGCTTAAGGCCATACCGACATTGCCGTGAACACACCGGGTCAGACCATCGGGATTGATGATCAGGCCACAATCGTGGGAAACGGTGAATTTTTTGGGCCAGATCCGGCCTGTCCGTTTGTCCACCTCGACCTCGGATATGACAGCCACGAACGAACCCGAACGACGGGCATAGGCAATGCCCCGACCGGTTACCACATTTTTGCTTTTTTGGCCTTTGCGTGGACCAACCCTTGACTTCCACCCGGCCTTTTTGGCCACCGCCGTGATGGCATCGCGGTCGCGTTGGGTGCGCAGGTATTTAAGCCGGTATTCAACCGGGTCCATCCCTGCGGTTTCGGCCAGTTCATCTTGGAACTGTTCCGATGCAAACTGAATCTGGGGCCCAATGGGGTCGCGCAGATGTGATGTCCTGAGCGGTGAATTGCGCTTTAAAAATGGCGGGATCACCTTCCAGCCCAGCTTGTAATCGGGCACGTCATAAATGTTATCGGGTTCAGAAAAGAACTTGCGGGGGTTCAATTTTACCCCAAGCGCCTGACCCGCAAGATTATCTCTGGGCTTGGATTCATTGGACCGCACATTTTGCCGATCAAACGCCTTTGAAATAAATTCATAGGCAACGACATTGCCGTCTTTATCAATGCCGCCTCGGCAAGAATGTACAGAGGCCGGCGCCTTTGGATCCCAGCCCGTGCCTTCATGGCGCATGCCCTGAACCCGGACCGGTTTACCCACTTCTTTGGAAATCAACGCCGCCTGCATGGCAGCATCCCCGGCATCGTTACGACCGTATGAACCGGGGCCTGGAATCCAAATCCCGCGCACGGAACCCTTTGGCAGTTTCAGCATTTTTTCAACGCCCAGGGCCGTGTAATGGGGCTTTTGAGACCCGGTCCACAACATCACAGGGGTCGCCGTGGAATCGACCACCGCACAGGCCGGGCCCATGGAAGCATGGGACTGGAACGGAAATTCATATTCCGATGTCAGAACCTTTGCGGCCTTTTTCAGGGCCTTATCCACATTGCCTTTTTTGTGCTTGTTCTTTTTCTTGATCACCGGTGCTTTGCGGATGTGATCGTAAAGATCTTTTTGATCGCCAAAGGGTGCCTTGCCACCGCCGCTCCAATTGACCTTGATGGCTTCTGCCGCCTGAATGGCATCCCATTCATTATCGGCAACCACGGCCAAAAAGTTCTTTTTCTGGACAACGGTAATGCCCTTGATGTGCTTGATGGAAGCCGCGTCATAACCCTTTAACTTTGATCCAGCCTGGGTGGGATGGATCACCCGGGCATGAACCATGCCCGGCACCTTGACGTCGGTCACAAAGTCCGATGTGCCAAACACCTTGCCGGCAACATCGACGCGCGGGAAAGGTTTGCCAACAACGCGGTAATCCTTCACCGCTTTGGGCTTGGCCTTGCCGTGGGAATACAATCGGTTGCCCAGCTTTTTGTTCCACTTGAGCTTGCTGTTAAAATAATTGCCCTGAAGGATATCGGTGTAGGAAATCTTTTTAGACATATTCCCTTTGACGCTGATAACCCCGTCATTCACTTCCAGGGTGGCCGCATCAACCTTTAATCGCTTCGCACCTTCTTCGACCAGAACGCGGCGGGCTTCGGCGGCGATGACGCGCATGGCCTTGCCGCCCCATTTCACCCCGAATGATCCCGATGCACCGCCCTGATTGACCGTGTGCAAGGTATCACCCATCAAGGTGGTCACCCGTTCGTAATTAACATCCAGCTCTTCAGCGACAATCTGGGAAACCGCCACATCGACGCCCTGGCCCATATCCATCTTGCCAAAGAACGCCGTGACTTTGCCGTCTGACGTCATCGCAATGAACGTGTCCAGTTGATCGGGGATCAGTTTTGGCTTTTTGGTCGACCCAAAGGCCGCCATGGTTTTTGCCGAAGCTTTTTTGGTTGCCACAATGGGCTGTGCGCCCATGACAACCACCAATGCACCCGCACCCCTGAGAAGGTCGCGGCGCGAAACATCAAAATCTTTTGGTGAAATCATTTTCGTCATTTTCCGGGCCCTCCCTAAGATGCCATGGCTTTGGCAGCGCGTTTAACCGCATTCATGATGGCGTAATGGGTGCCACAGCGGCATTTAAGCCCCTTTAGCCCCTCGCGAATTTCCGCATCATTGACCTTTGGATTTTTCGCCAGCATTTCCGCCGCCGTCATGATCCAGCCGTTGACGCAATAGCCACATTGCGGCACCTGCTCTTCAACGTATGCCGTTTGCAATGGATGGGGTTTTTCCGGCGTGCCCAAGCCCCGAAGGGTCACCACTTTCTTGCCCTTAACCGATCCAACCGGCGTCACACAAGATCGCGTGGCCTTGCCGTTGACATGGACCGTACAGGCGCCGCACTGGGCCAGCCCGCAACCAAAATGAGGATTATTAAGCCCGATATCGTTTCGGAGCGCATAAAGCAGGGGCATTTCAGGGTCCACACTGACCGTGTAGTGCCCCCCATTTACATTGAGTTTCATCCGTTCTTTTTTGGCCATGAACCGCCTCCATAAAGGTTGATTAACGTTGTCAACTTCAGGCCATGCAAAAAGGCAGGCCCCCCAATTGTGGATGCTTCTTATGCCCTGTGCCGTTAAGCCACAGGCTGGACATCCCTTTAAATTATGAACACGCAAAATTTGCGTGATAATCAAATTGGTGAATTAAATCGGACACAGGCAGAATTGTTTCTGCTCTTTGTTGTCCGTCATCTCCCGTTGATGAATTCTCTACCCCACGCGGGCATTGAGTCAAGACTAGTTAGAGGAAGGTTTATTAAAATCGTCAATGGCCGCTGCGGTATCAAGGTCCAATAGGGTCCCTGACCCGGTCATGGCAATCTCGCGAACTGCATCTGGATGGGCACCAACCACGGCTTTGGCACCCCCATCCCCTTTCAGGGCGATCAGTTCTGGAAAAAATTTCGCGGCAAACAAAACCGGGTTTCCCCGCCGCCCGTCAGCCACCGGCACCGAAATGCCATCCGCATCAAAGCTATCAATCAATTGGTTGATGGCATCGGCATTCAGGTTTGGCATGTCACCCAAACAGATCAACGCACCGTCAATATCATTACCCAAAGCCCCAATGCCCGCAGCAATGGACGTGCCCATGCCTTCGCCAAATTCTGGATTATGGACAAATGAAATATCCCGGCCCAAAAGCGCATCTTCGATACGGCCTGATTCAAACCCCGAAACAACCACGACTTTATCCGCGCGGGATGCGCAAACCTGATCAACAACGCAGGCAATCATCGGTTTGTCGCCAATGGGAGCCATTAATTTATTTAACGCACCCGCACGCTGGCTGGACCCTGCCGCCAAAATCAAACCCGCGATCTTGGGTACAGATGCCGTCATTTAGGGGCAATGCCCTTTTTCTTTGGCCGCAACACATCAATGATCTGGGCAACGATGGAAATGCCAATTTCCGGCGGCGATAATGCGCCAATGTCCAGCCCCACGGGGCCATGGATGCGATCTAGATCGGCATCGCTAAATCCCTGTTCTTTCATGCGTTCGCGCCGGGCACCTTGGGTTTTCCGAGACCCCAATGCACCAATATAAAACGCATCAGACTTCATTGCCGTTGCAAGGGCCGGTTCATCCAGCTTTGGATCGTGGCTCAAGGCAACCACCGCCATACGCCGATCAATGCCAAGGGCCCCCAGCGCTTCTTCGGGCCAATCATGGTTTAGCTCAGCACCGGGAAAACGGGGCGCTGTGGCATAGGTCGTGCGCGGATCAATGATCGTTACCTCAAACCCGGCCATGGCCGCCATGGAAGAAAGATATTGCGAAATATGGCCCGCACCAATGATGGCCAATCGCAAGGGCTGGCTTAGGACCAGAATAAAATAACTGCGTTCATTTTCTTCGACGCGGCGGCTTTCATTGGCAGCCATGGCTTTTTTAACAGCACCCGACAGCCCGCCATCAAGGGCAAGATCACCTTCGGCCAAACCATCCACCACCAAGGCTTCTGCACCGCTTTCAAGATCGGTGACCAGCGCCACGTCGCGTTTTTCAGCCCGCGCCTTAAGCAGCGCGTTTAGACTGGTTGCCTTCATGCCACTTTCTCCACGTAAATTTCGATTTTACCGCCACACGACAGGCCCACTTCCCAAGCCTGATCATCGGCAATGCCAAAATCAAGCAATCGGGGTTTGCCTTCGGTGATCACGCCCTGGGCCGCATCAACCACGGCGCTTTCGACGCAACCCGCAGAAACCGAGCCAGCAAAATTACCATCCCCATCGACAACCAGCTGGCTGCCCACGGGCCGGGGCGATGAACCCCAGGTGGTCACCACGGTGGCCACCGCCACCTCACGGCCATCGGCTTTCCACTCTGCTGCCAGACTTAAAACATCGTCGCCACTTCCGGGCACAATACCATTCATAGATTCTCTCCCCCTGAGCAAAAGGCTATCATCATTGCCAACCATTATACCCTTGTTTCCGCTTACGCCAACTTGACAAAACCGGGGTGGAGGCTGCACAACAAATAAAACAACTTTAAATCTGTCGCTAAGGGAGGCGGCGCTTTATGAACACCACGCCAAAAGCCAAATCCGTCTTTATCGGCAGCCTTCGAAATAATCCTGATCTGGACAAATGGATCGTCATTGAACCAGACGGCGTTATCCAGATTCAATCCGGCAAAATTGAAATCGGCCAAGGCCTGCGTACCGCACTGGCCATGGTTGCTGCAGAAGAGCTGGATATCGACCTTTCCCGGGTCCGCATGCAAATGGCCGACACCGAATTGACCGCCGATGAACAGGTGACATCGGGCAGCAAATCCATGGAAAGTTCGGCCACCGCGCTGCGCTACGCCGCCGCCGAATGCCGCGCCATTATGCTGGCCAAAGCCGCAGAAAACATGGGCGTCGATGTCGATAGCCTGATCGTCGAAGACGGCACCATCAAAAGCCCCGCCACCAATGCCCAAACCACCTATTGGGATGTGATGGGCGGTGAAAAATTTGGCCAAAAAGCTACCGGGACCGTTTCCCCCAAACCAGCCAGCGCCCACCGCATTGTTGGTACAGAGCCTGAGCGGGTGGATATTCCATGGCGCGTTTTCGGCCCGGGTGAAGGCATCGGGGATGCCCTGTTCATGCACGACATGGAACGCCCCAATATGCTGCATGGGCGCATCATTCGGCCAACCCACCAAGGTTCACGCCTTGAATCCGTTGACCCAAGCGCGCTTGAGGCCATGCCCGGGGTCGTAAAAATCGTCAAAAATGGCAGTTTTCTGGGCCTTATTGCCGAAAGAGAAGACCAGGCCATCAAAGCCGCAGAAGCGCTGGCCGAGGCCGCCAATTGGACCGCAGGGGAGCCCCTGCCCAATGAAGAACAAATTTATGACTGGATGGTCAGCCAAGACACCATCGATAACGGCGTCATAGATGGCGCCCATATCAAAGATGCCCCCGTTGAAGCCCCACCACCCAAAAATGCTGCCCTGACCCTGGAGGGAATGTATGGCAAACCCTATATCCTGCATGGGGCCATGGGACCGGCCTGCGCCATTGCACAATTCAAAGGCGATGCCTTAACGCTCTGGACCCACAGCCAAGGGGTGTTCCCCCTGCGCCGGGCTTTGGCCCCGGTTCTGGAATTAAAAGAAGAAAACATCCATTGCATCCATCGTGATGGGGCCGGGTGTTATGGCCATAATTCAGCCGATGATGTGGCGCTCGATGCGGCCCTTTTGGCGCGCGAGGCCGATGGCCGCCCGGTTCGGGTGCAATGGACCCGCAAGGACGAACACCGGTGGGAACCCTTTGGCACCGCCATGGTGTGTGGCGCGCGCGCAAGCCTAGATGCGGATGGCCAGATCATTGATTGGCGGTTTGATATCTGGTCTGGCATGCACGGCAACCGGCCCAAATTCCACAAGGAACAAACGGCCCTTTTGGCGGCGTCCCACATGGATACCCATTGGAAACCCCAGCCCTTTATCGCCGCTGTGGCCGATGAAGCAGGCGAACACCGCAATGCCAGCCCCGGATATGATTTACCGGTTTGCAACATCGCCAAGCATTTTGTCGCAAACCATCCGTTTAGAACCTCATCCCTGCGCGGCCTTGGTGCTTTTGCCAATGTGTTCGCCATTGAATCAATGATGGACGAACTGGCCCATGCCTCCGGTCAAGATACCGTGGCCTTCCGCCTGCGCCATTTATCAGACCCGCGCGCGCGCGCTGTTTTGGAAGAAACCGCGGGCGCCATCAAATGGGACCCCAAAAGCTGGACGCCGGGCAATGCCCAAGGCATCGCCTATGCCCGATATAAAAACTTTGCTGCCTATTGTGCCGTCGCCGTGGACATCACCATTGATGAAGCAACGGGTGTCATCACCGTCAACCATGCAGTCGTTGCCGGGGATGCGGGCGAAGCGGTCGCGCCCAATGGCATCAAAGCGCAACTGGAAGGCGGCGTCATTCAGGCCACCAGCTGGACCTTGAAAGAACGGGTGCGATTTGACCCCGGTTCCATCACCAGCACAGATTGGGAAACCTATCCCATCCTCAGTTTCCGCGAATCCCCTGAGGTCGACGCCATTGTGATTTCCAAAAAGGGCGATCCATTCTTAGGTGTTGGTGAAGCCAGCCAAAGCCCGACGGCAGGGGCCATTGCCAATGCCGTTTTCAATGCCACCGGCGCGCGTCTGCGCGAAATGCCATTTACGCCCGAACGCGTTCGCGCCATGTTGGTCGAAGCGGGCAAACGATAACAAACCAAAATAAAGTACAGAGGAAACATCATGGCCGAAAAATTCACACTGCGCGTTAACGGCGCCGAACATTCCGTAACCGTCGAACCCGACACCCCGTTGCTGTATGTGCTGCGCAATGATTTGGGGTTGAAATCCGCCAAATATGGCTGTGGTGAAGAACAATGCGGGGCGTGCTCGGTCATTGTTGATGGCGAACGCGCCTTTTCGTGCTCGGTTCCGATCAACGAAGTGACCGGCAAAGACATCACAACCCTGGAAGGGCTGGGCACCAAAAACGCCCCCCACGCCCTGCAAACCGCCTTTATTGAAGAACAAGCCGCCCAGTGTGGGTATTGCACCAGCGGCATCATCATGGCCGCCAAGGCATTGCTGGATGCCAATCCCGATCCCGACATGGATGCTATCCGCACTGGGTTACAAGACAATCTTTGTCGGTGTGGTGCCCATGGCCGGGTTTTAAAGGCCGTCCAGCGCGCCGCCAAAGCATTGCGTTAAGGGGATTATTATGAGCGACAAGCCCAAGCTGCCCGGCAGCCTGAACACCGACGCACGGCTGGATTCATGGATCATCATCAATGATGATGCCGCCACCATCACCATCAAAACCGGCAAGGTTGAATACGGCCAAGGCGTGATTACCGCCATCGCCCAAATTGCCGCCGAAGAACTGGATGTGGCAATAGATCGCATCCGGATCAAAACCGCCGATACGGGTGAAACCGTCAATGAACGCCTGACCGCAGGGTCTGGCAGCATTGAAGAAAGTGGTGCCGCCATCCGACATGCCGGTGCCCATGCCAAAGCACTGTTACTGGAAAAGGCTGCAGCATCCCTGTCTGTCGAAACAAAATCTCTATCGGTCGAAGACGGCACCATCAAAAGCACTGCCACCAACACCCAAACCACCTATTGGGAATTGTTGGGCGGCAAGACGTTTGATGCCGATATTACCGGCGAAATCCCGCCAAAAGACCCTTCAAAGCATACCATTGTTGGCCACCCTGTGATCCGCATCGACATAGCAGACAAAGTCACCGGCACGCCTGCGTTCATTCAAGACATGGATATTCCCGGCCTGTTGCATGGCCGCATTTTGCGCCCGCCATCTTATGATGCGCAGTTGAAAAAAACCGATATTGAAGGGGCGCGTGCCCTGCCCGGTGTGGTCGATGTGATCCTTGATGGGCGCTTCATCGGCATTATTGCAGAACGCGAAGACCAGGCCGTTCACGCCTGGAACGTTCTGGGTGAAGCCACCACCTGGGATGAAAAAGCGACACTGCCCAATGAAGACCAGCTTTATGATTGGCTGGTCAGTCAGGAAACCGATGATTATCTGGTGGTCGATGGCGTGCCAGAAGACCAACCCATCCCAGAAATTACCGCCCCCGAAGGGGCTGCCAATACGCTGGAAGCCGTCTATGGCCGGCCCTATCAGTCCCACGCATCCATCGGCCCATCATCGGGCATGGCTGTCTGGGAAGGCGACAATCTGAAAGTTTGGAGCCACACTCAGGGCATCTATCCTCTGCAAGCCGCGCTATCTTGCGCCTTTGGAATAGATGCGGAAAAAATTCGCTGTATTGCGGCTGAGAATGCAGGCTGTTACGGCCATAACGGTGCCGATGATGCGGCCATGGATGCCGCCGTTCTGGCCCGGACCGTTCCCGGGCGCACGGTGCGGGTGCAATGGATGCGCGAAGATGAAAACCGCTGGGAACCGCTGGGGTCTGCCCAGGTCATGATGACCCAGGCCAGTCTGGATAAAGACGGCAATATCATGGACTGGAATTTTGATGTCTGGTCCAACGCCCATGCCGGGCGGCCCCGGGCCAAGACTGAAACCGCTGGCTTTATCGCACTTTGGCACAAGGAAAACCCTGTCCCCCCACCACCACCGGGCGATAATCAGGGCAAAGACGGCGGGGCCCATCGCGGCGCGCGGCCGTATTACGATCTTCCCAACCAGCGCATCGCCAAACATTTTGTAAAACCCCATCCGTTCCGGGTGTCGTCTCTGCGCGCCCTTGGAACCTTTGGTAATTTGTTTGCGACCGAATCCTTTATGGATGAACTCGCCCATGAAGCAGGGATTGAGGCCATTGAGTTTCGTCTGCGCCACACCAAAGATCCCCGCGCACGCGCCGTCATCGAAGCGGTGGCCAAAGCGGCCAGCTGGGACCCGTCAAGCTGGCGTGATGGACAGGCCCAAGGGTTTGCATTCAACCGCTACAAAAATTCAAAATGCTATGCAGCCGTCATCTTTGATGTGAATGTCGATCGAAAAACAGGTGTGATTTCAATCCCCAAAGCCTATATCGGCGGAGATTGCGGCCAAATCATCAATCCCGATGGCGTTGCCAACCAATTAGAAGGGGGCCTGATTCAAGCCGCCAGTTGGACCCTTAAAGAAGCCGTGCGATTTGACCCGGTGCGCATTACGTCCATCGATTGGGAAACCTATCCCATCTTGAACTTCAAGGAAGTTCCGGAAATCGATGTGGTGCTGCTGGATCACAAAGGGGAAAAACCCATGGGCGTGGGCGAAGCCACCCAAGGCCCAACCCCGGCGGCCATCGCCAATGGTGTGTTCAACGCCACCGGCGTGCGCATGCGCGAATTGCCCCTGACGCCAGACAGGGTTTTATCCATGCTGTCAGGTGGAACTTAAGATTTTAAAGCTTGGCGTAATCGATGGTGGCGTTCATATCCACCGAAGCATCGGCGGCGGGCATGGGGTATTTCAGGCCTGAGCCACAATTGAACAAGACCACCCGTTCGTCTTTGGCAATGCGCCCTGATGCCAGTTCTTGCTTGAAGGCGGCATAGGTGGCCGCCCCTTCGGGACACAGCAACAGGCCTTCTTTTTTGGCAACCTCGTCCCGCGCGGAATCGATGGCATCATCGGGCACGGCAACGGCAAAGCCCTTTGATTCCCGCACGGCGCGCAAGATCAGGAAATCGCCGATGGCCACGGGCACCCGGATACCGGCGGCAATGGTGTGCGCCCCGGTCCAAAGCTCGGCATGTTCAACGCCATCGTCATAGGCCCTTACAATCGGGGCGCAGCCTTCGGCCTGAACCGCCACCATGCGCGGACGTTTTTTACCAATCCAGCCCAGCGCTTCGAGTTCCTGAAAGGCTTTCCACATGCCGATTAGCCCGGTGCCGCCTCCGGTGGGATACATAATAACATCGGGCACGTCCCAGCCCAGCTGTTCGGCCAATTCCAGACCCATGGTTTTCTTGCCCTCAATCCGGTAGGGCTCTTTCAGGGTGTTTCCTTCAAACCAGCCCGCAGCCTCGCGGCCATCAGCCACGATTTTCCCGCAATCATTAATCAGCCCGTTAACGCGATAGACGCGTGACCCCTGCAGGGCAATTTCGCGGACATTGATTTCAGGCGTGTCATCGGGACAGAACACCACGCCTTCAATGCCCGCACGGGAACAGTACGCTGCCATTGCAGCCCCGGCATTGCCATTGGTGGCCATGGCCATTTTTTTGATGCCCAGTTCCTTGGCCATGGACACGGCCATCACCAAGCCCCGAGCCTTGAAAGACCCCGTTGGCAGGCGGCCTTCGTCCTTGACCAGAATGTCGCTACAGCCAAGGGATGCCTGCAACGCAGGACAGGGCACCAATGGGGTCATGGTTTCGCCCAATGAAATAATGTTTTCCACCCGGCGGACCGGCAGTAATTCCCGGTAACGCCAAAGATCCGGGGCCCGTGCCGCCAGATCATCCCGGGTGACCGCCGCCTTGATGCCATCAAGATCATAGCGCACCAAAAGCGGCTTTCCGGCATCTGACAGATTGTGAACCTGATCAGCGGCGTAGATATCACCCTTCATCCCGCATTCAAGATGCGTGACGAATGTCGGTCGTTCTGTGACCAGATTGTTTTCCATTATGCCGTGACCGGGGTCCTGATATCACCAATGCCGTCAATGTGTCCTTCCATGACGTCCCCTGCGACCACGGCCCCCACCCCTTCGGGGGTGCCGGTATAGATCAGATCACCGGGGCAAAGTTCACCCAAAGACGAAAGATGGGCAATGGTTTCAGGCACGCTCCAGATCAGGTGGGTAATGTCGCTTTCCTGACGGGTTTCACCGTTGACCTTAAGCCAGATGGCGGCAGCAGCAGGATGACCGATTGAAGACGCTGGCATAATGGGTGAACACGGCGCGGAATGATCGAAGGATTTTCCCATTTCCCAAGGACGGCCCGTGTCTTTGGCCGCGTTCTGAAGATCGCGCCGGGTCATATCAAGACCAACGGCATAGCCAAACACGTGATCAAGGGCATCGGCTTCGGAAATATCAGTCCCGGCCTTACCAATGGCCACCACCAATTCAATTTCATGGTGCAAGTTTTTCGTTCCCGGAGGATAGGCAATGGCAACGCCATTTTGAACAATGGCATCGGTGGGTTTTTGAAAAAAGAAGGGGGGATCACGATCTGGATCACTGCCCATTTCCCTGGCATGGGCGGCATAATTGCGCCCGACGCACCAGATGCGGCGAACGGCATAGCTGTCTTCGGAACCCGCGACTGGCAGTTCCACACTGGGAACGGAATGACTCATAACGCTATCCTTATTAATTTTTCAAAGAGATAAAACGGCCCCTGATATACGAAAATTGATGGGACATGGCAAGGGATGGGACCATTTCAGGGTATCGGGCCACTTCAGGCGCGAGATTTCACCCGGTGCTTCAAGGCGGCATAGACCGTCGCATTCACAGGGGTTTCAACCCCAAGCTCTGCGCCCATGCGGGCAACGGCCCCCGAAAGCCACCCCACTTCCAAAGGCCGGTCGGCACAAAAATCGTGATACATGGAAGAGGTCATGTCTTCGGGCAGGGTATCGGTAAAAGCCATGCGGTCATCGGCGTAATTTTCTGCAAGATCAATGCCCCGAGCCCTTGCAACGGCCACCGCTTCACCAATCACGGCCCCTAGAAAGGCGCGCCGATCCGGATCAGACCGGATGGCACCGATGCCAAGCCCCGTCAGGGTCGTGGTGGCAGAAAGACCAACCAAAAACGTAAATTTCTGCCACATGGCAAGAATGACATCAGGGCAAGCCTCCACATCGACACCAGCGCGTGCAAAGGCTGCGGCACAGGCATCAATGCGCGGACTGGTTCCACCAGACAACTCGCCCAGCTGAATGCGGGCCATGGTGCCGCCATGGGCAATCCTGCCCGGGGCCGGCACCGATGCCGCAATATACGAAATGCCGCCGCCCACGCGTTCTGCCCCAAACGCATCGATTAGGATGGCTTCGGCTTCAACGCCATTTTGTAGGGATATTACCAGCGTATCAGGGCCAACAATGGGTCCGATCAGATCACAGGCACCCTGGGTGTCATCCAGCTTTACGCAGATAAACACAACATCTGGCACGCCAAGGGCGGCGGGATCGGGATTGGCCTGTGCGCCTTGGCCGATATCAATGCAAACATCCCCAAGGCCGCTTTGTACCTTAAGGCCGTTTTTCTCCATGGCATCCAGATGCGCGCCACGGGCGACAAAGCCCACTTCTTCACCGGCTGCTGCCAACCGTGCGCCGAAATACCCGCCAACGCCCCCTGATCCCATCATCACGAATTTCATTGATCACCCATAATTTGCCATGATTTAGCCTCAAACTTCACCTTGACCCACATGCAAAACCTATTGCATCATCCACGCGATTGATCCTGATTAACAACAAAAATTTCAGGACAGAGACAACAACAGGGTGAAACTGGCAGTCATACATCACGCTAATTTTTAGCGCCCCCATTCATTACAGTATTATTACGCATCCCATCGATGTGACCATCTCAAAACGGGAACGTATGACGTACCAGTTTCAATAATGGTCCAGGGCATGAATGCCCACCATAACGGGTTATCAGGGAGAGACTGTAATGTTTGACGATGATTATGATGAATATGATGATTTTGTAAAACTGGACGGCCAAGACACACAGCTGGATATGCTTGACCGCCGTCGTTTTTTAATGGGCAGCATCGCGGCCCTTGGCACCGGGATCATGGCTGGCATGCCACTGTCCCAGGCCTTCGCCGCTTCATTCCCATCTCGTGCCATGAGCATTTTTGTTCCCACCCGTGAAGGTGGCGGTGCCGATCGTAATCTGCGCCTTGTTACCGGGGTTTGGAAAAAATATCTCAACACCAAGTTTGATCGCCGGTTCTATCCGGGCGCATCAGGCCGGGTTGGGTATGAAACCTATATGGGCAAAGCCGGCAGTTCTGGCCATGAGCTTATCTTTGGTAACATGGGGCCTGAAGTCCTGAACTGGGTGGTTAAAAAACCGACCTTCCCGATCAGCAATTATTTCTATTTTGGCCGTGTTGATGAAGATGCTGCTGTGGTTTTTGTTGGCAAACGGTCCAAATATAAAACCATCGATGACATCATTGCCGCTGGTAAATCCCGCATCCTGAATGTTGGGACCAGCCGTATTGCCCACCCCGCCACCATTGGGGCGATGGCATTGGCAAGTCACACCGGCGCACAATTTAACCCGATCCCATTATCGGGCGGAAAAAACACCCGCGCAGGTGTTGCCACCGGGGAAATGGACTTTGGTGTCCTGCCGTCTGGCGGCATTGCACGCAAGGGCAAAAACTTCCGTACCTTGCTTGTCTTTGATAGCAAGAACCGCCTGGGCAGCCGGCTTAATAATGCGCCGACCGCCAATGATCATTTCGGTATGAAGCTGCCGCCCATGTATTCCGCACGGGCCTTTGGCATCAAAACCGAGGTTCAGAAAAAACACCCAGAACGGGTCGCTTTATTGCAAAGCACCCTGGACAAGGTTTTTGCTGATCCTGACTTCAGAAAGGCCGTGAAAAAAGCCAAGCTGCCATGGGAATTAATCAGCCCGGGCAACGCCGCACAATGTGCAAAATACGTGAAAGACATCACGGAGATTGGCACGAAGTATCGTGATCTGATGCGAGGTGCATCGGCCAAGGCCAAAAAGAACAAGAAGAAGAAAAAATAAATCAGCCTATCCAGTACAGTAAAACGACAGGATCGGGCGGCGGACAGGTAAACTGTCTGCCGCCCATTTCCTGAATTAAAACAAGAGGGGATATTAAGGGGTCATGAGCGAAGAACAAATGACCGTTAAAGAAGGCGACGGCCTTCCTGACGAAGAACAAGAAAAAGAAAAACGGGCTTCCCTTGGCGGGGACCTGATCATTCCGGTTTCTGGCTCCATCTTTGCCCTTTATTATTTTACCACCATCTGGAATTCCCCGTGGACGGCACAGGTCAGCGCATTTTTTATCGGCGCTGTCCTGATTTTCCTGTCCACCATTATCACCATTCGCATCGTTCGCGCTGTGCGAGCGGGGGAAGCGCATCTGAATTTTGATCACCTTTTGGCCCCCATTGATTTCATGGGCAAGCGCATCGCGCTGATGGCATTGACCATCGCCTATATCCTTGGTGTTCAGTGGGGTGGCTTCACCATCACCACCTTCATTTTCCTCAGCCTTGCCATGCTTTTGCTGAATTCGGGGAAAAACAAAAAATTGATTTTTATTCTATCTTTGACCATGGCCCTTGGCGGGTGGGCGTTGTTCATATGGGCCTTTGAAACCCGGTTTCCCTCAGGGCCATTTGAAAACATGATGAAGGGGATCTTGTAATGGAATTTGATCCCGCCATCTTTTTAGCCCTTTTTGAAGAAGCCCTTGGCTATTGGTGGGTCATCCTGCCAGCCATTTTCCTGGGCCTTATCGTCGGCGCCATCCCCGGATTTTCTGCGGCCAACACCATCATCATCTTGCTGCCACTGGCCATTTCCTTGCCGGTTGAAATTGGCTTTGTCTTCATGATCGCCCTTTACGCATCGTCGCGCATGGGGGCAGGAATTCCTGCGATTCTGGTCAATATTCCGGGCACCGCCGGGGCAGCGGCAACGCCGCTGGACGGCTATCCCATGACCCAGCAGGGTCGCGGCCAACAGGCCCTGGCCATATCATTCGTGTCATCGGCCTTGGGTGGGTTGTTAACCACCATATTGGCGCTGTTAGCCATGCCATGGCTGGCAGAGGTTGCCTTCCATCTGCATTCGGTGGAAATGATCGTCATCATGCTGTTTGGCGTTTCCCTGATCGCAACCATTGCCGCAGAAGACACCCTGAAGGGTTTGATCGCTGGCTTCTTTGGCCTGATGATCGGGTCCATCGGTGCCGATCATGTTTATGAAACCCCACGCGGCACCATGGGCTTTCTGGAACTCTACGACGGCGTGCCCTTGATCCCCGCCCTTGTCGGCCTGTTTGCTATTTCTGAGGCATTCAGCGTCATTGACCGTGATTCCATTCTGACCGAACGCGGCAAGGTCGCCATGCGCGATTCAGGTTGGGGCCCCACCATCGAGGGGATGCAACTGGCGTTGTCTCGCTGGTGGCACATTATCTGGACATCCATCATCGGTTTGGTCATCGGGGTCATCCCCGGTGCCGGGGCCGCCATTGCATCCTTCGTCGCCTATCAGCAATCGCGCACCTATTCCAAAATGCCAGAATTGTACGGCACGGGCCATCTCGAAGGATTGATCGCTCCGGAATCAGCCAACAACGGCGTGACATCGGGCACGTTGGTGCCCCTTTTGGTGATTGGCATTCCGGGCGGTGCCACCGCCGCCATCATGTTGGTGGTCTTGCAATATCACGGCGTTACCATGGGCACAGAATTGTTCATGGAAAAACCGGAATTGGCCTATCTGCCATTCACGACCATGGCCGTGACGTATTTCCTGATGCTCTTCACCATCATGCCACTGGCGCGGTATATGTCGCGGGTAACCGTGGTGCGCACGGTGTACATGGCCCCATTGGTGATTTCCTTCACCCTTGTCGGTGCCTTTGTTCCACGCGAATACCAGTTCGATATGTTGCTGGCTTTGATATTTGGGGTGATCGGCTATATCGCACGCAAGACCGACTACCATGTCGCTGCCATTTTGATCGGGATTATTTTAGGGCCGCTGCTTGAAGGCTTCTTTATCCGGGTGATGAAGATGCATCAAGGGGATGTGTCGGCACTGTTTTCCTCGACCCTTGGCAATGTTTTGTGGGTCTGTCTTGTGGCCAATCTGGCACTGCCCTACTTCATGAAGCGTCGCCGATCAAAGAAAGCCGCCAAAGCATAGCAGCCAGTCAGCCCGGCTATTCGACGCCGGTGGCAGTAAAGGCCGCCAGACCGTATTCGGACGTCAGAAGCCCTAGAAGGGCGTCTGCGGTCTCCCGGTTCGCTGTGGCTGTGGCCACCGCCGCGTCATAGGTGGTGACGTTCCCCACGGCGTCGGGCAAGGGACCAACTTGGGTGACCCCAAGGGGCGCATAGCCCCGGATCGCCGAAGATTGACCAAAGCCAAGACCGCCATTGCTTTCCATTTTTCCAAGAAAGGTCATGGCAATGCAGGCATCTGGAAAACGCTGGACCTTTGCCTCTACGTCATCGGCAATGCCAAGACCGGCAATCATCTGGTCAATGTATTGGCCCGATGACGCCTTGTTATAAACAATCACCTCTGCGCCAAGGATGGCCGCGCGCAGGCTGTCTGCGCTGGAAATATCGGGCATGGGCGCGCCTGTTTTCACAGCGACCGCCGCCTTGACCCCGCCAAGAGTGGACCGGGTGCTTGCATCAACGCAACCCGCAGCAACCAGATCATCCATCAGGGCTTTGGGGGCAACAACCAGGTCCAGATCATCATTGCCCGCACCGTCTGCCGTCAGGCGTTCGCGAATTTCCGGGCCCGTTGAAAAGGTGACATCGACTTCACTATTGTTTTTATTGCCAAATTCAGCCGCCAGATCAGTTAATCCGACCCGTACTGCACCTGCGCTTAACACCTGAATTGCCGCCATGTTTTCTTCCCCTAATTTTTATTTCAGCGTTCATAGTAACTTAGAATTGACTGGCCTTCCTAGTCTGCCAAGCTACATTGTTAAAAAAATATCAGGCAGTGGAGATATGCATGGCCAATACAGAAGATTCTGAAATCCTTCCCCCCGAAGTTGATCCCAACAAAAGCTTGATTGGGGTCCGTGAAATTAGGGCAACAAACGCCGGGGAAGCCAAAACCATTTCGCGGGTTCGCGATTTCGAAGTGATCACGGACGAAAAAAATGGCACCAATATTGGCCCATCGCCGCTGGAAACGGTGCTATCTGCACTGGCGGGTTGCGAAGGTGTCATTATCAACCGCTGCGCCGCAGCAATGCGGTTTGAATATTCCGGTGTGGATTTTGAAGTGGATGGCTGGGTTGATGGCCGTGGCAGCCGGGGCGTCGTTGGCATCCGGCCCCATTTTCAGAAAGTCGTTCTCAAGGTTATCTTGAAAACCAATGAACCCGAAGACCGCATCGCCAAATTGCGCAAAAATGTAGAAGTCCGTTGCCCGGTGATGAACCTGCTGCAAGATGCCGATGTTGAACTGGATGTCACCTGGGAAGCCATCCCCGATTAATCCCCCAAATGCGCGAGCCAACACTGTGACCTTAAAGCCCGTTACCATTTTTGCCCTAGGCGGCACCATTGCCATGTCGCCGGGCCCAGACGGCAGTGCGGTGCCGGCATTAAGTGCGGATCAATTGATCAAGGCCGTGCCGGAACTCGGGCCCATCGCCGACATCACGGCCGTTGATTTCCGCCAATTGCCCGGGGCGCATTTACGCATTGAAGATACTGTCGCCCTGGCCCATGGGATTAAATCGGCCCAAAGCAAGGGTGCGCAAGGGGTGGTGGTGACCCAGGGCACCGACACCATCGAAGAAACCGCCTTCGTTTTAGACCTGTTATGTGATCCTGAATTTCACGTTGTCGTCACCGGTGCCATGCGCCACCCCGCCATCGCCGGGGCCGATGGGGGGGCCAACCTTCTGGCCGCTGTCACCGTTGCCGCTACGCCTGAGGCCGCAGGATTTGGCGCCATGGTGGTCATGAATGATGAAATTCACGCGGGCGCACTGGTGCGGAAAACCCATGCCACCCGGCCCAATGCCTTTGCATCCCCCGATGGCGGCCAGATCGGTATGGTAATAGAGGGAAAACCCCACTTCCTGATGCGCCCAACCACGCGGGCCTCAGCGGCACTGCCCGACAAAACCGCTATCGCGCCCACCATTGCGATTGTCGGTACTGGCCTTGGTGATGGCGGGGAAATGGCCAAACATATTAAAAACAAAGAATTTTCTGGACTGGTGATTGAAGCCATGGGGGCCGGCCATCTATCAGAACAGGCAGCATCCGCATACGAAACACTGGCCGGTTCCATGCCTGTGGTTTTTGCATCCCGCACCAATGGGGGCATGGTTTTGGAAAACACTTATGGCTTCCCGGGATCGGAATCTGATCTGGTATCCCGGGGCCTGATCCGGGCGGGCTGGCTAACAGCCCCCAAAGCGCGACTTTTGCTTGCCCTTTGCCTGATGAACGGCTTGGATATGGACAAAATCCGCAATGCCTTCGCCAAATTTGGTGGGGGTTGAGTTTTAATTCAAATAAAATGATGGGAAATGAAATGAGCGGCGCAAATACTGTTTGGAACCTGATTGCCAATGGCCAGGATACAGCCCCTGCCATCACCGCGTCGGGACGAAGCGCCCTTGATTATGCGGGCCTGCGGGAACATGCAAAACAAACGGTAGAAAAGCTCAATGCGCTTGGGATTGGGCGCAATGACCGGGTGGCCATTGTGCTGCCCAATGGTCCGGAAATGGCAGCGGCCTTCATCACCATTGCCTGCGGGGCTACCACCGCACCGCTGAACCCCGATTACCGGGCGGAAGAATTAGAATTTTACCTGAGCGACCTAAACGCCAAGGCATTGGTGGTGGAACACGGCAGCGCATCTCCTGCCGTTGCGGTTGCCAAAAAAATGGGCGTGGCCGTCCATGAAATTACCTGGGATGATTCTGATCCTGCCGGATATTTTACCATTACCACCCCATCTGGTGATGCCGGTGCCGCCCCATCTGGTGGCATGGCAGAAGCAGACGACATCGCCATGGTGTTGCATACCTCTGGCACCACATCGCGGCCAAAGCTTGTCCCCCTTAGCCAGATCAACGTCACCCAATCTGCCCACAACGTAGGCGCCAGTGTAGCCCTGACCCCCGATGGGCGCTGCATGAATATCATGCCGCTGTTCCATATCCATGGCTTGATCGCGGCTGTTTTGACATCCATCGGTGCCGGGGCTTCTGTGTTTTGCACGACGGGGTTTAATGCGCTTCGGTTCTTTTCCTTGATGGATGAGGCCAAGCCCAATTGGTACACCGCCGTGCCCACCATGCATCAGGCCATTCTTTCACGTGCCCCCCGCAATGCAAAAACCATTGCCGAATACCCGTTACGCTTTATCCGGTCTTCATCATCATCCTTGCCGCCCCAGGTGATGGCAGAATTGGAAAAAACATTTACCACCCCGGTCATCGAAGCCTATGGCATGACTGAGGCCGCCCATCAAATGGCATCCAACCCCCTGCCCCCCAAGGCACGCAAGCCCGGCACCGTTGGTCTTGCAGCGGGACCAGAAGTGGCCATCATGAATTTAGAGGGACGTATTTTAGATCAGGGCGAAACCGGTGAAATCGTCATTAGGGGGGCCAATGTAACCCCGGGCTACGAGGCCAATGATGCAGCCAACGCCGAAGCCTTTACCAATGGCTGGTTCCGCACGGGCGATCAGGGCGTTTTGGATGATGAAGGCTATCTGTCCATTACCGGACGCCTGAAAGAAATCATCAACCGGGGGGGTGAAAAAATATCGCCGCGCGAAGTCGATGAAATCCTTTTGGACCATGCCGCCGTCGGCCAGGTGGTCACCTTTGCCATGCCCCATGATAAACTGGGCGAAGAAGTCGCCGCCGCCGTCGTTCTACGCGAAGGAGCGGCAGCAACAGAAGAAGAATTGCGCGCCTTTACCCGTGAACATTTGGCAGATTTTAAAGTGCCCCGCAAAATTCTGTTTTTGGATGAAATCCCAAAAGGCGCCACGGGAAAACTGCAGCGCATTGGGCTGGCTGAAAAGCTGGGGCTTGCATAATGAAACTCTGCATCTTTGGGGCAGGTGCCATCGGGGGTTACATCGGGGCCAAACTTTCATTGGCAGGTGCAGATGTCACCCTGATCGCACGCGGGCCCCATTTGGCAGCCATGCAGAAAAACGGCCTGACCCTGATTGAAGGGGGTGAGACCATCGTTACCTATCCCCGCTGTGTAGAAACCGCATTTGATGCGGGCGTGCAAGATTACGTGGTGATGACCCTGAAAGCCCATTCCGTGCCCGGCGTTGTCGATATCATGGCGCCCTTGTTTGGCCCGGACACCGCACTGGTCTGGGGGGTGAACGGTGTGCCCTGGTGGTATTTTCACGCCCTTCCCGGTGCCCATGAAAACAACCGCCTGATGAGCGTTGATCCCGGCAACGTGCAATGGGACGGCTTTGGCCCTGAACGCGCCATCGGCTGCGTGGTTTATCCCGCGTGTGAAGTGGTGGAACCGGGTGTGGTGAAACACATTTCAGGCAACCGCTTTACCTTGGGCGAACCCAATGGTGAAAAGTCTGATCGCATTCAGGCCCTGTCTGAAATCATGATCACAGCAGGCCTGAAAGCGCCCATCCGCCCCCGCATTCGCGATGAAATATGGGTAAAATTATGGGGCAACCTTTGCTTTAACCCGATATCGGCACTGACCGGGGCCACCCTTGATGTCATTGCTACAGAACCCGGCACCAGGTCTTTGGCACGCGCCATGATGGGTGAGGCGCGCACCATTGGCGAAACACTTGGTGTTAAATTTCCCATAGACGTGGATAAGCGCATCGATGGCGCGGCCGCCGTGGGTGCGCATAAAACATCCATGTTGCAGGATCTGGAACGCGGACGCCCCATGGAAATTGATGCGCTGGTCACGGCCGTGCAGGAAATGGGGCAGCTGACCAACACCCCAACACCCAATATTGATGGCGTGCTGGCGCTCATCCAGCAACGCGCGAGCCAGGCCGGGCTCTACGCCCTACCCGATGGGACAAGCCAGCCAAATTAAATTAAGGACAAATTCGTGGCAGAAACACCAAAAACAAAAGGTATTGGCGCACCGCTGCCGCGCAATGAAGACCAGCGACTGCTGACCGGTCAGGGACGATTTGGCGATGACATCAACTGGGAAAATCAGCTCTATGCGGCCATACTTCGATCCCCCCACGCCCATGCCCTGATCAACGGGGTCAACACATCGGCAGCATCAAACATGCCCGGGGTCCACGCCGTGTTGAGCGCCAAAGACATTGAAGCCGATGGCATCAACCCCATCCACCATCCACCGCCGCGTAATGGGCCGCCCGATATCGTGCTGGACCATCGGGGCGATGATCCGAAATTCCTGCCCCAACCCCTGTTGGCCGATGGGCGTGTGCGGTTTGTTGGCGAAGCCGTCGTAATGGTTATTGCCGACACCGTCATGCAAGCAAGAGACGCCGCCGAAGCCATACAAGTTGACTACACCCCTTTGACCCAAGTGACCGAAGGATTGGACGCAGCCCAGCCAGATGCGCCCAAGATTTGGGATGGGGTGATGGCAACAAACCTGTTTGTCGATGCCGATTCCGGAGACCGCGACGCAACCGATATCGCCTTTGAACAGGCCGCCCATGTGGTGCGCCTTGAAACCAAAATCCGCCGCGTCACCGGCGTGCCCATGGAGCCGCGCACCGCCCTTGGGTCATGGGATTCTAAGACCGGGGATTATGCCCTCCATGCCGGATGCGGTGGCGTGGTCCGGTTGAAACGTGAGCTGATAAAAATTCTGAATGCCACGCCCGAAAAAGTTCGGGTGACTGCGTGGGATATTGGCGGCAATTTTGGCACCCGCAATGCCATCTACCCTGAATTTCCCCTTGTGATGTGGGCCGCCAAACGGGTGGGACGGCCCGTGAAATGGACGGCAACGCGATCTGAATCCTTTCTGTCCGACCATCAGGGCCGCGATTTGGCATCTGAGAGCGAATTGGCCCTTGATCGCGATGGAAAATTTCTGGGCCTACGGGGCCGCAACACCCTCAATGGCGGGGCCTATCCCATTACCGTCACACCCTTGGTTAAAGGCGTTGAGCTGATGACCGGGGTTTATGCCATTCCGACAGCCCATTTCCACGCCCGCGCAACCGTCAGCAACAAGCCGCCCGTTAACAATTATCGATCTTCGGGCAGGCCAGAGGCCATGTACATCATCGAGCGCCTGATCGATTTGGCTGCGCACAAAACGGGCATTGACCCGGTTGAACTACGGCGAAAAAACATGATCCCAATCATCGGAGAAGGTTACGTCAATGCGTTGGGGCTGGCCTATGACAGTGGCGATTTTCCAAAGGTTATGGATAGCGCCTGTTCGCTGGCAGACCGATCCGGATTTGCTGCACGGCGCGCAAAGGCCCGCAAACGTGGGCGCTATCGCGGGATGGGCGTTGCCAATTATCTGGAACTGACCGGGGGCTACCCCACAGAAAGAACCGAGATCACCGTCCATGCAAAAGGGGTGGTGGATGTTGTGATTGGCACCCTGTCCAGTGGCCAGGGCCATGAAACAAGCTTTGCCCAGTTGATCACGGAATGGATGGGCGTGCCCATAGAACAGGTCAACCTGATTACCGGCGACACCGACAGGGTGATTGAAGGTGGCGGGTCCCATTCCGCCCGATCCATGCGCCTTGCAGGGATCGTCATTGGTAAAGCAACGGACGCCATCCTTGAACGCGGGCGCATGATTGTCGCCCATCTTTTTGATGCCGAACTAGACCGCATCGACTTTACCGATGACCGGTTTGTCATGGATGGCACCAACCGGTCCCTTGATATATTCGAAGTCGCCGCCGCTGCCGAAAACAACGACACCCTGCCCGATGACCTGCGGGGACCATTGGGGGCCAATTACGAAGAAACCGTGCGCGAAGGGGCCTTTCCCTATGGCTGCCACGTTTGTGAAGTGGAAGTCGACCCGGAAACGGGGCATGTGGAAATTGTCCATTACGCCGCCGTCGATGATGTTGGGCGCGCCATCAACCCCCTGATCCTCCACGGCCAGACCCACGGCGGGGCCGTTCAGGGCATTGGCCAGGCCATGGGGGAACATTGTATTTTAAATGCCGATGACGGGCAGGTTTTGACGGGATCGTTCCTTGATTATCCCATGCCGCGTGCGCACACATCACCGCCCTTTACGGTCGAGCTGAGCGAAGTGCCATCACCCCGCAACAAACTGGGGGTTCGCGGTGGCGGCGAAGGCGGCACAACACCCGCCCTTGGCGTCATGGTCAATGCTGTGGTGGATGCGCTATCTGATCTGGGGGTTGAACACATCGAAATGCCCCTGACCGCCCATGCGGTCTGGCGGGCCATTCAGGATGCAAAAACAAACTGATCTTATTTTAAAGATCGACCCTTGGTGGCATGGATAGGAACCGTTCAATCACATGCCAGAACCGTTTGCGGTTGATGCCCAGCGTTGCCGCATGGGATTGGCCGTCCATCATCACAAACTGCTTGTCCTTGTTGGGAAGGCGCTGGAAAAATTCCATGACATCTTCATCCGTTGCAATGCCATCATGTTCAGATCGCACCAAAAGGAACGGACATTTTACATCTTCGGGTTCCATGATGGGCAGATTGGCGCACATGTCGATATAGGTGCCCGTGGGCACATGGGTGCATAGCGGCGCTTCGGAATCTGCCAATGCCACAGCAACAATATCTTCGGACGTGCCCGGTTTATCGCGGTTAAAGATGGTGGTGAAGAATTCATAATCCACCGGGCGCTTGTTGGAAGATTTCCAAATATCCAGCTTTTCTGCGCGTTTTGCCAAGGTCGGCGAGCCTTTTCCGGTATAGACCATGGCACCGACGGCCACACGTTCTACCTGTTCTGGGCACCGCGCCGCAAACAGGGCGGCCCGCAAAGCCCCAGATGAGCCCCCATACATGGAACAGGTCCTAGCCCCGGTTTCGCGTTCCACCACATCCATGGTGGCATTCAGATCATCGATAGAATCTTCGACGTATGAAAAGCTGCCTTCCCCCCAATCGGATCGGCCATAGCCTTCATGGTCCACGGTCCAGACATCGAAGCCACGATGGGCAAACCAGTCCATCATGGAATAATCCGATTTTCCCGGCACCTGAAGGTCAAAGCCAGACCGGGCCGAAAAGGATGAGCCATGAACCATAAACAAAACCGGGAGGTCTTTTTTCCCTTGTTCCGGCGCGCCAACACGTTTGCGCCAGACATGCAGATTGATGTCGCCAGATTTACCTTTTTTGGTGGCGGTATATGCCGCGCTCCAGATATCACTCATGACGCTTGTTATCCCTTGTTGCCGGCCAGGCGGCGTTGTTCGATGACTTTTTGATCTTCCGCAATATGGGGATCAAGCCTTTCGGGCATCTGGAAAAAACCATCCATGGCATGCCAAAAGCGTTTCCGGTTAATCCCAAGCGGTGCCACATGGGCCTGACCTGCGATAATGACAAACTGACAATCGGTATTAGGCAGTTTCATAAAGAAATTAAACAGGTCTTCTTCTGATGCGATGCCATCATGTTCGCCGCGTAAAATCATCACCGGACAGGTGATGTCCCATGGATTAACCACGGGCAAATTGGCACACATATCCAGATAGGTGCCGGTGGGCACTTCGGAACAAAGCGGCAGCTCTGCATCGGCCAGCGCATCGGGCACGGCATCGTCTGATGTTCCCGCTAAATCACGATTGAAAATGGAATGATAAAATTCACGATTAACCGGGCGGGTGTTCGATCCCCGCCATTGATCCAGTTTTTTGCGCCGTTCAATCAAGGTTGGCGCACCTTCACCGGTCCAGACAAAGGCGTCCAACACACACCGGGCAACCCGGTCCGGGTTGTTGGCAGCAAAACATGCCAATCGAAGCGCGCCTGAAGACTGTCCATAAAAGAAATACTTATCAAGGCCGGTTTCGCGTTTCACCACGTCAATGCCGGCTTCGATGTCGCGCACGCCTTCTGAAATAGGCGCATTGCCACCGGTCCGATCAGACCGGCCATAGCCTTCATGGTCCAGAGTCCAAACGTCATACCCAAGGTTGGCAAAGGCATCCATCAAGGAATAATCATCATGGCCTTTGATTTTCATATCAAACCCGGATGGCCCGGAAAAAGATGACCCGTGGATTAAAAACAGAACCGGTCGCGGGTTATTTTTATCAGGCGCCCCATTATGTTTTCGAAACATATAAAGCGACACGTCCCCGCCATCACTTTTCTTTGTGGCGGTGTATTCCTCACTCCAGATATCACTCATAAAACATGCCCTTTCCCGGCAACGCGCTACGTATTAATTCCCGTGCCCGACAATCCAATCATAGGCGGGCAGGGTCAAAAATTCGCTAAACTCTTCTGTCAAAACCATTTTTCGGAAAAGATCAGCGGCACCATCCACCGCATTTATCCGTGCACCATCGTTGACGCCATGTTTGATTTTGGCCACTTCTTCATTCAGCGTGTCGTTAAAAATCTTTTCATCAATGACGGTGCCGTCATCGCGTTTGGCATTGTAATGCACCCATTGCCACAATTGGGTGCGGGAAATTTCGGCCGTGGCCGCATCTTCCATCAAATTATACAGCGGCACACAACCATTGCCGCGCAGCCAGGATTCCGTATAGAGAATGCCCACATTAATGTTTTGTCGAAACCCGGATTCTGTAATTGGCCCTTCGACAACCTGCAACATGTCTTCTTGTGTGACGGACACGTCTTCGCGTTTGTTGTCGATCTGGTTGGGTTCGGGCATGTGTTCGTCGAACACGGCCTTTGCCGTTGCAATCAAGCCCGGATGGGCCACCCAGGTACCATCATGGCCATTTTTAACTTCGCGCAATTTGTCTTGATGCACTTTTTCAAGGGCCTGGGTATTTGCCTTTTCATCATCGCGGATAGGGATTTGTGCCGCCATGCCGCCCATGGCGTGAATGTTGCGCCGGTGGCAGGTCTTGATCAAGAGCTGGGAATATGAACTGAGAAAATGGCAATTCATGGTGACCAGAGCCCGATCAGGCAGGATGAAGTTTGGATCATTTCTGAATCGCTTGATGAAACTGAAAATGTAATCCCAGCGCCCACAGTTCAGACCAGCGGAATGGTCTTTGATTTCCCACAAGAATTCATCCATCTGGAAAGCGGCCAGAATGGTTTCGATCAAGATCGTGCCCTTGATGGTGCCGCGCGGTATTTCCAGCGTGTCTTGCGCAAAATTGAAAATATCATTCCAAAGACGCACTTCCAGATAATGTTCCATCTTTGGCAGATAAAAATACGGGGCGACCCCGCGTTTGATCTGTTCATGGGCATTGTGAAAGAAGAACAACCCGAAATCGAACAGCGCCCCGGAACACGGCCGGCCATCCACCATCATGTGGCCTTCCAAAAGGTGCCAGCCACGCGGGCGCACGAACAGGGACGCGATTTTTTTGCCCAGTTCATAATGGCGTTTGGTTGCCGGGTCATCGAAGGTAATGTCTGCCCGGACGGCATCACGCAGGTTGATCTGTCCCTGCACCATGTTGTCCCAGGTGGGTGTGTTGGCATCTTCGAAATCGGCCATAAAAACGTAGGCGCCGGAATTAAGCGCATTGATCACCATTTTACGATCGGTTGGGCCGGTAATTTCAACCCGCCGGTCTTTGATATCATCGGGGACGGGGCTGGTGGTCCAATCGCTTTCGCGAATTTCTCTGGTTTCATCCAGAAAATCGGGGCGCCAACCAGCATCAAGGCGGGTCTGGGTTTCTTCGCGTCTGGCCAAAAGCGCCAAACGTTCCGGGCCAAATCGCCGTTCCAGCTCTGCCACAAATGCGATGGCCTCATCGGTCAGAATGGCATCAAAACCGGGCTTAATGTCGCCATGAAACTCGACACCTTCTACGGTGCTTTTGGTGATTGCCACGGATATCCCCCTGATGCGAATTATTATTAGATTCCTGCATTTAGTTAATGCGTAAAATAGCAGAACAGGCAATGATTGCCAGCAAAGCTGTAAAATAAGCGCACTTATAGCGCGCATAGCGCAACACGCATAAATCGGGGGAGATGCAGGATGAAAACCACCCAACTTGGCACCAGTGGGATTGTCAGTTCCGTTATCGGCATTGGCTGTATGGGTATGACGCCCATATACAGCCCGCCCAGCGAAGCAGAATCCATTGCCACCTTGCATCGCGCCATTGAGCTGGGTGTTACCATGATCGACACATCGGATGCCTATGGGGACAGCAAAAATGAAGCGCTTCTTGGCCGGGGCCTTAAGGGCAAACGCGACCAAGTCGTCTTGACCACAAAATTTTCCAACATCCGCAACCCCGATGGCACCCGCGAGGTTAATGGCAGGCCCGAATACGTGCCCAAAGCGCTGGAAGCCTCGCTAAAGCGCCTCGATACGGATGTCATCGATGTTTATTACCTGCACCGCGTTGACCCAGACACCCCCATTGAAGACACCATTGGTGCCATGGCCCGATTAATCGATGAAGGCAAAGTGCGCGCCCTTGGCCTGTCAGAAGCAGGCGTTGAAACCATCCGTCGTGCCAACGCAACCCACCCAATCGCTACCTTGCAGACAGAATATTCCCTGTGGTCGCGTTTTGCCGAAGCGGAACTGCTGCCCACCTGTCAGGAATTGGGCATTTCCTATGTGGCTTATGCGCCGCTGGGCCGTGGATTTCTGACGGGGCGCTACAACAGCCGCGATGATTTCCATGAAAAAGACCGTCGCCGCGACATGCCGCGCTATAGCGAAGAAAATTTCGCCCAAAATCTGGCCTTGATTAACTGTTTGAAAACCTTGTCTTCTGAGCGTGGGGCATCCCCTGCCCAGGTGGCGCTGGCCTGGTTGATGGCCCAGAACGTGATCCCCATTCCAGGGTGTCACACGATTAAACAGATCGAAGAAAATGCCGCCAGCGCCGATATCGCTTTAAGCCCTGAAGAATTATCGCGCCTGTCTGATGCCATGCCCGAAGGGGCCGCCCAGGGCACGCGTTATCCGCAAGGACAGCTTAAAGCGCTTGGTATTTAAAATTTAATACAGGCTTAGCGCACGGTTATTGATTTTATGATGATGGGTCTTTGCGGCACATTTTGAAGATGGCCCCGGTTCATCGTCGGTGTATCCTCGATGCTTCGCACCACATTCATACCTGAGATGACCTTGCCAAACACGGCATAGCCCCAGCCCCTTGGGGTTTTGACCCAGTGATCAAGGCCCTTGTTATCCACGGTGTTGATAAAAAACTGGGCCGATGCTGAATGCGGATCCGGCAGGCGCGCCATGGCAATGGTTCCCATTTTGTTTTTCAGCCCATTATCGGCTTCGCTCTGCACCATGCGCGGTGCCGGAATTTTCTTGAAGCCAAGATCAAATCCGCCGCCCTGGATCATAAAGCCCCGCATCACCCGATGAAAAATGGTCTTGGTGTAATGGCCCTCTTTTACATAAGCCAAAAAATTAGCGACCGTTTTTGGTGCCCGTCCTGGAAACAGTTCAACCATGATCACGCCATTGTTGGTGGTGATGGTTGCAACGGGGTTTTTCGCAGCCGCTGGCGTCGAAAACAAACCGCCGGCCAATACAAGCGCCAACACAATGGCGAAAAAAACATTTTGATACCGGAACATGAAACAACTCTCCTGAATTCCAAAAATATGGTGACCCCGAGAGGATTCGAACCTCTGACCCCCAGATTAGGAATCTGGTGCTCTATCCTACTGAGCTACGGGGCCCCATAAGCCCTATATAGCACCAGCCCTTAGTAAACCTCAGAAAATCAAGCAACTTACTCATGCTACCATACTGTAGGGCAATCGTGAATCCCCTTGAATTTGTGACAGAGTGGGTATCCGTTGTGACAGATTTGTGACAGCTTAGCGCTACTTGCTACTATGACGATATGCAATCTTTGGGTTGAAAAATGTGTCCTCGAGCCACCCCTAAAACAAATTGGAAACTGCCTAATTGGGTTTGTATTGATATTCCCTCAGAAAGATTAGAAGAAGTGCTCGATGCCTTGGAGAAAGGCGGGGGTAGAACGCTGACTGATGCTGAGAGGGCATTCGGCGAGCAGTGGGTGCGGTCGGCAGTTAATATTTATGAAAGCCAAGCGGATCAACTGGGCGGCGACGGAGATGGAACCGAGGCCCCCACACTAGGCGAGTGCGCGGCGGCGCTTGAAAAGATCTCGAAACAATCTGAGGCTCTAGCAAAGACTATTGATGAACTTGACGAGCTATCATGGATGGCAATCATGCGTCAGGGGGGCGAATTTTACGAAACATATGGAACACTTTTAAAAGGTGACCCCGCTGCCCTAGAGAAGAGTGCAAGAGTGCAAGACCCTAAACGTCCATTATCGATTAGTGTGATCTCCCCGTTGAAGCAATTGTCTGTATCGGCATCTTCTGCTGCTAAGAGGCTGTCTAACGTCAGCGCCTATGGGACAGATTAGGGGCATTGCATAAGAGAGGGTTTCTGGCACATCGTAATGACCCGAAGGGGAATGAAGATGAAACAGAAATCGCAGACAAGACAGACGGGTGCAGCCAAGGCGATCAAG
>JABIXC010000018.1 GCA_018666775.1 Rhodospirillales bacterium
AGCTCGGCGATGGTTTCTTCACCACGCAATCCGTCCAGCACAATGCGGATCTTCTCTTCCGCCGAATACTGCTTACGCGTAGCGCGGCGAACATCCTTGATCGCCTTGGCTGCACCCGTCTGTCTTGTCTGCGATTTCTGTCTCATCTTCGTTCCCTTCGGTCACTACGATGAGCCAGAAACCCTCTCTTATGCAATACCCCTAATCTGTCCCATAGGCGCTGACGTTAGACATTCGGTGACCACATGTAGCCACCAGCAATTTCATGCTTCCAAGTTTGAGCTTGGTTTACCCACCAGTACGCCATGGCTGCCTCCCTTGGTGATTTAGTGGCTAGCATAACCTAGTTAGTCCCACCGAAGCAGTGACATCTTGGGTCCCCTCCTAGGGGGCCGGGGTGTTTCCTGAAGCGCTTTTAAAAAGCCAGTTAGAAGTCTTATTAGTCCCCACCTTGATCCTATGAGGTTCCTACACATCTACAATGGCCTCAGGGATTCCCAGGAGAGTCATACAGAGTCATCTCCCCTTCCTGAGTCTCTGCCACCCCAGGGACCGAGATGACTCTCCTGAATCACCTGAGGGACTCCTAGGGGCATGTGAGGGTGCTTGCGAAGCCACCGGTAGGCATTACATCTGTGCCCACCATGTCTGCGGCACCCACTCTACAGCCAACAAGCTTCATCTCAATCTTATGCGTGGGTGGAAAACGTGGGTGGGAAACGTGGGTGGAAGGTAATTAGGCTGTATCATTTTATATAATAATTACATATAGTTATGATACACAATAAAGATTGGCGTCCCCTAGGGGATTCGAACCCCTGTTGCCGCCGTGAGAGGGCGGTGTCCTAGGCCTCTAGACGAAGGGGACGAGGCAGGATGGATATCTAGCGATCCGGGGCGGGGTTATCAAGGCAAATATCCTATCCATTCGCCACTTCCAGGGTTGCCTCTTCAAAGGCACCGGATCGATGGTAAAAGGCTTTGGCATCGCCAACGCCGCCATCATCGATGGGCACGATTAGCCAGAAATGATTGTCTTCAAAGGCGCGCGCGCCATCGGTTTTTGAGGGGCGGGCCAAGCCGTTGGGGTGGGAATGGTAATTGCCAATAATGCCAGCCCCACCATCGCGGGCAGATTTGTGGGCCGCAAATAAAATGGCCGGGTCTATTTCAAAATTCCGGGTTTTTTCTGGCGCCACGTTTTCTGCCGCCATCACCGCTGTGACTTTGGCGGTGTCACCATCCAGGTGCCCCAGCAAAAGCCCGCAGCATTCTTCGCCATAAGATGCGGATGCCGCATCACGCACGTTGGCCAAAAGTTCGGGGGCCAGAATCAGGATCACCGGTTTGGTCCTGTAAATTTTAAATCCCTGACATGGACAATGTTGCCGGTTTCCATCTCAACAATCATCAGCCTTTGGCCGCCATTGGGAAATCCCATGCGCAGCAATACCTGATTGCCATCAAGGGCGGATTCGAGAACTTTGGAGCCTTCGGGCAAAAGAATATGTTCGGGCAGTGAAAAGCCTTCGGGCGGGTTCGTCTGGGCCTGAGAGAGGCTCTGAATAGGGGTTTCAGGGGGCGTTTCGGCCAAAATGCCGGCGCGTTGCACCATCAGGATCGCCAAAACACTGATGGCGACCACGATCAAAACTGCCATTCCTGCAACCAAAGACTTGAGCCCTGCCATGTTTTGTGTCCATTCTCCGCCCATGAAAAATCCAACTGATCAAAGCCAAAATACTGACCTGCACACCGTCACTGCCGCCGAAGAAGATTCGGGGCGAATAGATGCCTATTTAGCTGCGCAAATTGACGAATTATCGCGCTCTCGTATCAAGGCACTGATCACCAGTGGTGCCGTTAGCACCGATGGCGAGACGATAGTCGACCCATCGGCCCCGGTCAAACCGGGCCAAATCTATCTGGTGAGCGTCCCCGAAGCGGCAGCCGCCGAGCCCATCGGCCAAGATATCCCGCTGGATATCTTGTACGAAGACAAGGACCTGGTCGTGATCAACAAAACGGCCGGGATGGTCGTGCATCCCGCTGCTGGCAATCACGATGGCACCTTGGTCAACGCCCTGATTTATCATTGTGGCGATTCCCTTTCCGGGATCGGCGGTGTCAAGCGGCCGGGCATTGTCCACCGTCTGGACAAAGATACCTCTGGCGTCATGGTGGTGGCCAAAAACGATGCCGCCCATGCCGGCCTTGTGGCCCAGTTTCTGGAACGAACCATGGAGCGGGCCTATCAGGGGCTGGTCTGGGGCCTGCCCCAAACCATGGAAGGCCGGATTGAAGGCAACATCGGACGCAGCCCCCGAAACCGCAAAAAAATGGCGCTTTTGAAACACGGCGGACGGTTTGCCGCCACCCATTACAAGGTGCTTCGGGTGGTGGGGACCAAGGCCTGCCTTGTGGAATGTCGCCTTGAAACCGGGCGCACCCACCAGATCAGGGTCCATATGAGCTCCATCGGCCATAGTGTCGTGGGCGACCCGCTGTATGGGGGCAGAAAGAATAACCCGACCCTGCCATCGGCCCCCTATCAGGCCCTGCATGCCTATCTTTTGGGGTTTGTGCACCCCACAAGTGGTGAAAAGCTGCGGTTCGAAGCCCCACTTACGCCATATTTCAATGACTTATTGGCTAAATTAGAGGCTATGTAGTATTTTTTCATAGACGACTAAATTAGTATGGTATAATCCGGTCCTGAATTTTTTCGGAGGCACATGCAATGGCGCAAGCCACCCCTAATCTTCCGGGCAATCTTCCGGTCAATATTCCAGTCCTTTCCCCAGAGGGAAACCTGTCGCGTTATCTGCAAGAGATACGCAAGTTTCCCATGCTGGAAAAGAAAGAGGAATACACCCTGGCCAAACGCTGGCGGGAAGAAAATGACGTGGAAGCGGCCCATCAATTGGTCACCAGCCATCTGCGCCTTGTCGCCAAAATTGCCATGGGCTATCGCGGCTATGGCTTGCCTTTGGGCGAACTTATTTCTGAGGGCAATGTCGGCATGATGCAGGCGGTCAAACGGTTTGACCCGGAACGCGGATTCCGGCTGTCTACTTACGCCATGTGGTGGATCCGGGCGGCCATTCAGGAATATGTCCTGCGATCATGGTCTTTGGTAAAGATGGGCACCACGGCGGCCCAGAAAAAGCTGTTTTTTAACCTGCGCAAGCTCAAGGGTCAGATGAAGGCGCTGGAAGAAGGCGATTTGCCCCCGGAAAAAGTCGAACAAATTGCGGCGCGTCTGGATGTCACCGAAGACGATGTCATTCAAATGAACCGGCGCATGGCGGGGCCTGATAATTCCCTGAACGCGCCATTGCGCAAAGATGGTGAAGGGGGAGAATGGCAAGATTGGCTGGTCGATGACACCGATAGCCAGGAAGTTATTCTGGGCGAACATGAAGAATCAAACATTCGCGGCCAGCTTCTAAGCGAGGCCATGGAAGGCCTGAACGAACGCGAACGCCACATCATTGCGGAACGCCGTCTGAAAGAAGACCCAACAACCCTGGAAGACCTGAGCCGGCATTACGGTATTTCACGTGAACGGGTACGCCAGATTGAGGTACGTGCGTTTGAAAAGCTGCAAAAGGCCATTCGCAATGCGGTAGTTGATAACAGGCTGGAAACAGAAGACTGAGGCGACAGCTTCCCCCTATAAAAGCGCGCCACTTTCATTTGCAAGAACTTTGCCGCGATCCACTTCTTCGCCCCATTCATTGATTAATTCTTTTTGCCGGGCCTGTAGATTGGTGATTTTATGCTTGGCTGTCACTTGCATAAAGATGCCAGACACCGTCGGCATTCCCAAATAGAGCAGCCAGCCCCCGCCAGCCGCAGAATAAATAACCAGCCACGCAAACGTATCGGTCAGGATTTTCATCGCCGAAACAATGTCGTTCGGCCCCGCCCACAGGGTAACCAGAAATGGGGTGACCCCGGCAATGTTAAGTGCCCCAACGGACTGGGCCGCATTCCGCCCCGGTCGCACGTCCACGACCATTGCCACCAGCGTGGGCAACAGGCCAATTGTCACCACCAGCATGGTGGGCAATGCGAGCAGCATGCCCAGCACAAAAATTACGGCAACCATGATCTGAACCGAGCCACCGCCTGATTTTTTTTGTGGGGGGGCCTTTGGTTTCTGCGCTGCAATGGCCTTTGCCAATGCCGCTGCACCTTGATTCTTTTTAGGTTGTCTTGCTTCAATGGCCATCATCAAACCTTCATCATGACGGCGAAAGCAATCGCGCCAATTGCGATCAAGACGCTTAACCCTGCGGCCAATTTGTGGCCATGGACGATAACAATTTCTGGATCAACGTTACTCAGGTTTTTGTTAAACACAATTTCCGCCGAAAGCTGGTTGTATTCAGCCACTGCCTCGGCAAACCCCTGACGATCAAGCTGACGGGCCTCGCCATTGGCAAGATAGCGATACACCTCTATCAGGTTCCCCGTGGCGATGATGTTAGGCAATTCCCGCTCTACCCGTTCGCGCCACATGCGATGGCGAAAGCTTGCTGTGGCCGGGGCCAAGTGAAGTCCGACCCACTTTGTCAACCTGGGTAACGACGGCAAACCGCTTTCTTTCTGAGCCGTTGCCAATAGACCCAGTTTGCCAAGGATGGATCGCTCTTGGTTACCTTCATCAATCGATGCATCGATAAACATCTGGACGTTTGTCTTTAGGTGCGATGCCAAAAATGCCGCAATGTGGCCGTCGAATGGCATCTGACTTTGTTTGCTTACAGCCTTTGCCTCCAAAGACAAGAGCAGGCCTTTAACATCCATTGCTTTATGGCTGGCAATCATCGGAGAACGGCAATACTGGGCGGGGTTCAAATCATAGAGACAACGCTCCATCCCGAAACCCGCCCCCTTTTGTTTCAGGTGGCGAACAAACCGGGTGAAATACCGCATAATGCCCGGGCCTTCGCCCTCGCTGTTATACATAATTTTGGCCCGAAACCCGGGCAATTCACCCAAGAGAAGTTCGCTCATTTCCTGGCGTTTTTCATTGTCGTTAAAGTGCCCGGCAAGCATCGGGCCAAGGCCTTCCAGGTGGGTCGCAATGCCCTTGTAACGAATGGGCGCGTTATGATCGAGCGCCATACACAGCCGTGCTGTGCGCAAGGGATTATTCGCAGCCTCAATGCCATCGCGCTGGCTTGATTCCACCGCATTGAAAATATTATTGCTGATGACTTCGTCCCCCAACGACCGCCGCGACCAAGCCAGAATTTCATGGCCTTTGTTTTTGAAAAGCACCTTGCCCCAATTCCATGTCATGGCCTGGGCCAGCATCTGTGGCTGGTGATAGGCTTTACCCATAAAACGGTATGCATTTTGCGCTTTATCCGAAGCGGGGATCGGCCGATTGGCAAGGCGCCGGTCATCGGTCCACGAAATCAGGTCTTCCAGTGTCCAGCGTTTGTCCGGGTCGTCTTCCAGCATGCCGCGCAATGCCTCGCGCAGGGTCACCGGAAGCTGAATGCCCGCAACCAGCGTGGCAAAGGAGCCCCGAGCCAGTTTTTCCGCAAGCAGGGCTTCGGCACTTCGGCCTTTTGCTGGATCTATTTTTTTGTACAGCGAAAGCGCGGTTACCCCAAGGGCATAAACATCTTCTGCAAACCCCCCTTCTTTGCGCCCCATTGGGTGGGCCTGAAGGGATTCAATTGTTTCAAATGCTGGCGGCTGATCATATCCCGGCGGGGTTGTGGTGTTTTCCCCAAGAAGAACCTCAGCCCCGTCATCATCGTTTGCGCGAAAAAATAAATTGGTGGGACGGATATTGCGGTGGGCAATCTTGTATTTGTCGAACTCTTTTAAAACACCACAGATGGGTGCGATGATTCGCGCCATAAGCGCCTCTTCACCAATATCGGGATATTCCCCATCAAGGTCAGTAACCAGCCGTTGTCCCAAAGGACGTTCATAAATAACAACGAACCGATAATCCCCGGTTTCCGTCCATGGCACCACGCCCCAATCCAGCAAGCGCATGTTGCCCAAGATCGGCAATTCCTTAAATTGTTCCAAAGCAGATATTCTTGGCTGAATTTCAGGATCGCATGCCAGCGCAAAAAGATTGTGAGCCTGGTTGACCTTGCTTTTGGCAACGAAGGCTTCGGCATTGGGCGAAGACAACAAGGGCAATGGCGCGTCTGGCCATATGCCGAACTTGTTGTTCAACATAACGGGTTCGCCTTCGTCTTGAAGAACCGCAAGAGGTGCCGGACTGGACATGCCTAGATTTACCTGAAAATAGTTATTTTCAAGGCATAATTTAGGTCTCAAATAGGTAAAGGTTGGTTAACAACACCCCGACAAAAGCCCCTAAAACATACAATTTTAGTTAGTTTTCAGGGGGTTCAGATGGGTTTTCATTAATCTGCGAAGGGGTCATGCACCAAGATTGAGTCTTCTCGCTCGGGACTTGTCGATAACATCGCCACTGGTGCTTCGATCAATTCCTCGATACGGCGCACATATTTGACTGCCGTTGCAGGCAATTCCGCCCAGGAACGGGCCCCACAGGTGCTGGTTGTCCACCCTTCCAACCGCTCAAAGATCGGTTCCACACCCGCCTGCCCCGAAACGGTTGAGGGGAAATAATCAAGTTTTTGGCCTTCATATTGATAGCCGGTACAAACCTGGAGTTCATCAAACCCATCCAAAACATCCAGTTTGGTCAAGGCGATGCCACTGATGCCACCGGTTTTAATGGCTTGGCGAACCATGACCGCATCAAACCAGCCACAGCGCCGTTTGCGCCCGGTGACCGTGCCAAATTCGTGGCCCCGCTCTCCAAGGGTTTCGCCAACCTGATTATCCTGTTCTGTCGGGAACGGGCCAGACCCCACGCGGGTGGTATAGGCCTTGGTAATGCCCAGAACGTAATCAATGGCCCCGGGGCCAATGCCCGCGCCAGAGGCCGCCTGTCCTGCTAATGTGTTTGATGAGGTGACGAACGGATAGGTCCCATGGTCCACATCCAGCATCGCGCCTTGGGCGCCTTCAAACAGAATGCGTTTGCCGGCACGCCGTGCATCATCAAGACGTTCCCAGACCCGGCCAACATAGGGCAGAATTTTAGGCGCAATCTCAAGAAGGCCGTCCAGAAGTTCCGCCTTGGCGACTTCTTCTGCACCAAGGCCACGCAACAGTGCATTGTGATGAAATAAAAGCTGGTCCAAACGCATTTCCAGGCTTTCCCGGTCCGCAAGATCACAGACCCTGACGGCACGGCGACCAACCTTGTCTTCGTAAGCCGGGCCAATGCCACGGCCCGTTGTGCCGATCTTGTTCTTGCCCTTGGCTTCTTCCAGAGCCGCATCAAGATGGCTGTGAAGGGGCAAAATCAATGCGGCATTGTCGGCCAGAACCAGCCCTTTTGGGGAAATTTCCACGCCCTGGGATCGCAAGGTTTCAATTTCTGAAAGCAATGCCCAGGGATCGACAACCACACCGTTGCCAATCACCGAAAGCTTGCCCGGGCGCACAATGCCCGATGGCAACAGGCTGAGCTTGTAGGTCTTGCCATCAATCACCAGGGTATGGCCCGCGTTATGGCCACCTTGAAAACGCACCACAACATCGGCGCGTTCCGACAGCCAATCGACGATCTTGCCCTTGCCTTCATCCCCCCACTGGGCGCCGACCACGGCTACATTTGCCATTTTATTCCCTCAATTCTAGCTTTAATCTTTAATAACTTCAGGTTTGCCATCAATCAGTTCATGGCTGCAGCCAAGGCGCAACCCTTCCGCCCCGGTATCCTTCACGGCTTCAAGACCAACAACAACAATCCAGCCATCGCCCTGCAATGCGCGGCGAAGTTCCGCGGTCTCATCCACAGGCACATAAACCCGGCGGGGCTGATCCATCGGCGGCACGGCGCGCAACACGGTATCCATAAACAGCGTGAACCCGGTTGCAGGTTCTCCCCCATTCCCAGATATGCCAACACCAAAGGTCGTGCCATTTGAACCGCCGCCTGCAAGGTATCGCCCACCACGGCCAAGTTCACCCCTGACCCCAATGCCAAACAAAACAAACGCAACACCGGTGTGATATTCAAATCCCCGGTTTTCAACGGGGTCTATGGTCAACCGAATTTCAGGAATATCCTTGCGAACAAGGGCAACCACTTCCCCAAGACGATCACACGCCGCCATGGCACTTTTGGGCAGTTTTAATTTACCAAGGGCTGCCAGGGCAGAATCTGCAGGGCCCGCAGCTTTTAGCAACGATCCCAATACGTCTGACACCCCGGCACCAAGGGCCGCAATGGCCCCTGCATCCTTGCGGGCAAGGGCGGCGCGGGCAAGGGCTGCGACATCGTCATCAAGCCCCAAATCTTCGATCACCGCCGTCACCAAGGTGGGCAAGTTCAGATCAATAGAAACTTTGCTGACCCCAAGGCAGGCAAGGGCTTCATAAGCCAAAATAATGGCTTCCGCATCAGCCCGGGGCAGGTCAGAACCAATCAGTTCTATCCCGGCCTGACCGACCTGACGTTCTGGCCGCATCTGACTGCCGGAAACCTGCAGGACCTGGCCTGCATAACACAGCCTTAAAGGGCGGGGTTCGTGATCCAGACGCGTGGTGGCAATGCGGGCAACCTGCAGGGTCATATCGGCCCGCAAGCCCAGCATGGCATGGGATGCAGGGTCCATCAGCCGAAAGGTCTGCTGGGTCATGGCCGCACCGGCACCGCCCAGAAGACTGTCTTCAAATTCCAACAAGGGTGGCTTCACCTGTTCGTAACCAGCACCACGGAACACCGAAAGCAGGCGTTCCACAGTGGCGGTTTCAAATGCAGCATCGGGCGGCAAGATATCGTTCATGCCGGGCGGCAGCAGGCCTTTGGAAGGTTTATCATTCATCGCACAGGTCTTTTTTTGAAGGCGTATTATGGGCTGGTCGCTACCGGTTTACTACCCGGTTTAGCCCCCTTCGGCAACGCATTTACCCCTAAATCGTCATTTACAGATGCAGGCTTTCGGCCTGAACCACATTGGGAAGGGATCGTACCTTTTCCAGGGTCCCCTCATCGACGGGCTCATCGGTGTTAATCAGTGCCACAGCAGCGTTGCCAGCCTCAATCCGGCCAAGGTCGAAGGTAGCGATATTAATGCCCGCCTCACCCAGGGTTCTGCCCAAATTACCAATGAATCCCGGCTTGTCCTCATTGGTGACAAACAAGACATTGGCGCCAAGTTCTGCTTCCAACGGGATGCCATTCACGGCCACAACCCGGGGCTTGTCATCGCCAAAGACAGTACCGGAAACCGACCGGGTGCCATCCTTGGTTTCCACAGAAACCCGCACCAACGTTTGATAATCGCCGCTGCGTTCGTGGCTGACTTCACTGACATCGATATCACGGTCGCGCGCGATAACGGGGGCATTGACCATATTCACCGAATCCATCAAGGGGGATAACAATCCCTTTAAGACGATCGCCGTTAAGGGCCGGGTGTTCAGATCGGCAACATGGCCATCATAATCAATGGTCACGCTGGTGAATCCGTCTTTGGCCAATTGCCCAACGAACCCGCCAATGTCTTCGACCAGCTTCATATAGGGTTTAAGCTTTGGCGCGTCTTCGGCAGAAACCGATGGCATATTCAGAGCATTGGTCACGGCACCGGTCATCAGGAAATCTGAAATTTGTTCGGCCACCTGAAGGGCGACATTTTCCTGAGCCTCCGAAGTAGCAGCGCCCAAATGCGGTGTGCAAACCACGTTTTCCAAACCAAAATAGGGGCTTTCCTTGGCGGGTTCCGTTGGGAACACATCAAAGGCTGCACCCCCTACTTGCCCTTCTTTCAAGGCATTGACCATGTCGGCTTCAACCACCAGATCGCCACGGGCGCAATTGATAACGCGCACACCCTTTTTCATTTTGGCAATCGCATCTGCATTGATAATGCCACGTGTCGCATCGGTCAGCGGTGTGTGCAGGGTGATAAAATCAGCCCGGGCAAACAGATCATCAAGCTCTACTTTTTCGACGCCTAAATCCTTTGCCCGTTCTTCGGTCAGATACGGGTCATAAGCAACAACCTTCATCTTGAGACCAAGACCCCGTTCGGCAACGATGGAGCCGATATTGCCACAACCGACAATCCCCAGCGTTTTCGCGGTCAGTTCAACCCCCATAAAGCGGTTCTTTTCCCATTTCCCCGCCTGGGTCGACGCATTGGCTTCTGGAATATCGCGGGCCAGCGCAAACATCATGGCAATGGCATGTTCTGCGGTAGTGATGGAATTACCAAAGGGGGTGTTCATGACAATGACACCGCGCGCCGTTGCCTCGGCCACATCAATGTTATCAACGCCGATACCTGCGCGGCCAATCACTTTCAAATTGACAGCAGCAACTAAAACAGCCGGGGTTACCTTGGTTGCGGAACGCACGGCAAGCCCATCATAATCACCAATGCAGGCGATCAATTCTTCAGGCGACATACCGGTTATGAAATCAACCTCGACGCCGCGCTCTTTAAAAATGGCTACGGCTTCTTGGGACAGTTCGTCAGAAATAAGAACTTTAGGCATAACAATATCCTTTTAAAGGAGAAATGATAAAAACAGACGGTGATACCAGACTTAACTGGCGAGCTCGGCAGCCACGGTTTCAGCGGCCCAATCGAGCCATGGGAGCAGTGCCTCAAGATCGGCCTGTTCCACCGTTGCCCCGGCCCAAATGCGCAATCCCGGAGGGGCATCACGATAGCCGTCTATGTCAAAGGCAGCGCCTTCTGCTTCCAGAAGTTTCACCATACGCTTGGGCGCTGCTGCCTTGGCATCATCGTCCAGCGCTTCAAACCAGGGTGCGACAACCTTCAAACATACCGATGTGCAGGATCGAATGGCCGGATCGGCCACCAGAAAATCCACCCAATCTGTGCGGCTTACCCATTCTTCAATGGTTGCCAGATTGCCTTCGGCGCGTTTCACCAGGCCTGTAAGGCCGCCCACACTTTCGCCCCATTTCAGGCCATCCAGCGCATCTTCAACACACAGCATTGATGGTGTGTTGATGGTTTCGCCTCTGAAAATACCCTCAATCAATTTTCCACCGGACGTCATGCGGAAAATTTTCGGCAAGGGCCAGGCGGGGGTGTAATTTTCAAGGCGTTCAACGGCGCGGGGGCTGAGCACGATCATGCCATGCTGGCCTTCGCCGCCCATAACTTTTTGCCACGACCAGGTCACCACATCCAGTTTCTGCCATGGCAAATCCATAGCAAAGACCGCCGATGTTGCATCACAGAACGTCAGCCCTTCACGGTCATCAGCGATCCAGTCGCCATTTTCGACCCGGGCACCGGATGTTGTCCCGTTCCAGGTAAAGATCGCATCCCGTTTGGGATCAGCCTGAGAGAAATCAGGGACTTCACCGTAGCCTGCGTTAAATTTGCGAAAATCTTCAAGCTTCAACTGCTTTTCGATATCCGTCACCCAGCCAGCACCAAAACTTTCCCAAAAGAAAGCATCAACGCCACGCGCGCCCAGCATGGACCACATGGCCATTTCAAAGGCACCGGTATCAGATGCCGGGACAATGCCAATGCGCCAATCGTCAGGAATGCCAAGGATATCGCGCGAACGCGTGATCACGTCAGCGAGTTTCGCCTTACCCAGTGCTGAACGGTGGGACCGTCCAAGGCAGGCATCGTTTAAATTTTCGAGAGTCCAAGAGGGATGTTTTGTGCAGGGTCCCGATGAAAAATTCGGGTTTCCCGGCCGGATTTGCGGCTTCATGTCGCTATTCCTTCCAGAATAGTTGCACCCCGTTGGGGAGGTGTGGCCCGCCGCGGATACTAAGGATTTTCACTTCAAGGTCAATAAAATCCGGCACCTATTGCCTCATGGCAGCCATGCACAGGCCGGGAAGCCCGGATTTGGGGGTTAATCAGCCTGAAACGGCGTGATTCCATGGCCATGATTGAGCGGCCCGTGACCAGAACCCAGCCCCGGGGCCGTGGCAATGGCCTTCAAAACATAGGACCGGGCGCGGCTGACAGCCGGAACCAGCCCCATCCCCTGGGCCAAACTGGTGGCAATGGCCGATGCCAGGGTGCAGCCTGTGCCATGGGTATGGGGGGTGTTGATGCGTTTCCCATCAAACCGGGTTACCCCATCGGAATTAACTAAAACATCCACGATTTCATCACCGGGCAAATGGCCCCCCTTCAAAAGCACAGCGTTCGGGCCAAGGGCCAAAATGGCCCGGGCGGCATCTTCCATGGCATCGATGCCGGTGATATCGCACCCCAACAAGGCTTCTGCCTCAGGCAAATTAGGGGTCACCAGAAAAGCACGGGGCAACAGGTTTTCTTTCAGCACAGATTTTGCGTCTTCACCCAACAATGAAGCGCCGCCCTTGGCAACCATCACCGGGTCCACAATCAAGGGGGTATCCGCTGCATCTTGATCCAGAACGTCCACAACGGCATTGATGGCATCCCCATCGCCCAACATGCCCGTCTTGATAATATCGGCACCAATGTCGGATAACACCGCCTGCATCTGGCTGGCGATAAAGGCCGGCGACACGGCTTCAATGGCCGAAACCCCTAATGAGTTCTGCGCGGTCAACGCCGTAATCGCCGTTGCGCTATACCCACCAAGGGCGATCACCGTTTTGATGTCGGCCTGAATGCCCGCACCACCACCCGAATCTGAACCTGCAACAATAAGCACGCGGGACACCATCATTGCCTCACAACATTTGGAATGGGTTCAGGTCTCAGCAGCGGCATCAGAAATGGCGGCGATCACACCATCCACAACCTCGCCAATCAGAGCTTCATCGGCACCTTCGGCCATGACGCGAACCAAAGGTTCGGTGCCCGATTCACGAATTAAAAGCCGGCCCCTGCCCTTCAATTTGGCCTCGGCTGCGGCAATTTCTTTTTTGACCGCGTCCTTTGACAGGACATCGCTTTGCGCCCGAACATTTTTCAACAATTGTGGCTTTGGCTCAAACGGGCGCAACACATCTGATGCGGGGGTTTTTGAAGATGCAACCACGGCCAAAACCTGCAGCGCAGCCATCAGCCCATCACCGGTTGTTGCCATATCGCCAACAACAATATGGCCAGATTGTTCGCCGCCAAGATTACAGTTATCGGCGCGCATTTTTTCGACCACATAACGATCCCCAACCTGGGTCCGCAATAGGCCAAGGCCAAGGCTTTCAAGGTATTCTTCCAACCCGATGTTGGACATGACCGTGGTGATCACATTACCGCCATCAAGGCGGCCTTGTTCCTGAAAGGATTTGGCAACCACCCCAATCAACTGATCCCCATCAACCACATGGCCTTTTTCATCGGCCATAATAACGCGGTCTGCATCCCCATCAAGGGCCAGCCCCAAATCGGCATGATGTTCAACCACTGCGCGGCACATGGCATCGGGGGCGGTGGAACCGCAGCCTTGATTGATGTTGAACCCATCGGGCGCGACCCCAATGGGGATCACTTCTGCGCCCAATTCATAAAGCACCGTCGGGGCCACCTTGTAGCCCGCACCATGGGCGCAATCGACAACCACCTTCAGGCCATCCAGACGCAGGGCTTTTGGAAAGCTGGCCTTGACGAATTCCATGTAACGCCCAACCGCATCATCAAGGCGCATGGCCCGGCCCAGTTTGGCGGGGGCCACAAGACCGGCCTCCATGCCATTTTCCATTGCCGCCTCGATCTGACGCTCGACATCATCAGAAAGTTTAAACCCATCGGGGCCAAATAATTTGATGCCATTGTCTTCGAATGAATTATGCGACGCGGAAATCATAACCCCAAGATCGGCACGCAACGAGCGGGTTAGCATGGCCACTGCCGGTGTTGGCACGGGGCCAACCAGAACCACATCCATCCCCACTGAAACAAACCCAGCCGTCAGTGCCGGTTCCAGCATATAGCCGGACAATCGCGTGTCCTTGCCAATCAAAACCTTGTGGCGGTGATCGCCAGAGACAAATTGCAACCCCGCAGCCATGCCAACAGACAGCGCAATTTCGGCCGTCATAGGTTTTGTGTTTGCGGTGCCCCGAATGCCGTCGGTGCCAAAAAATTTGCGTGGGTTCATGATCCCCTTACCCTGAAACGATGCTGATATCAGTCTAATGACCTTTGCGGCGTGATGAAAGCCCGACGCGAAAATCCACTATGCATCTTTATTTTGATTAATCGCCTGCCAGACCGCTATGGCCTGATGGGTGGCGGCAACATCATGGACCCGCAACATTTGCACCCCCTGGGCAAGCCCTGAAATCATGGCCGCAATCGACCCGGTCAACCGGGCCTTGGGATTTTTTTCGCCGGTGATATGACCAATAAAGCTTTTACGCGAAACACCAATTAAAATTGGACAGCCAAGACCATGGAACAGCGACAGGTTCGACATGATAGAAAGGTTGTGTTCCAACGCTTTGCCAAACCCGATGCCGGGATCAATGGCAATGCGCGAACGATCAATGCCCGCCGCTTCACAGGCATTGATGCGGGTTTCCAGATAATCATAAATTTCTGTAACCGGATGATCGTAAGCAGGCGCCGCCTGCATGGTTTTGGGCTCACCCCGGCAATGCATCAAAACCACATGGCACCCATTGCGGGCCGCGACTTTCAGGGAATCCCCGTCATTATCCAGTGCAGAAATATCATTGATGATGGCCGCACCCGCCTTCAAGGCCGCTTCCATAACCGATGCCTTTCGGGAATCCACAGAAAGCACCGCCCCTGGTTCCACCCCTTTCAGGGCTTCAAACACCGGGATAATGCGGCGCATTTCTTCGCTTTCATCCACCATATCTGAACCCGGCCGCGTTGATTCCCCCCCAATATCAAGAATGACAGCGCCGCTATTTGCCAAATCACGGCCCCGGGCAATGGCCAAGGGGGGGGTCGCAAAATCGCCGCCATCGGAAAAACTGTCCGGGGTAACATTCAAAACCCCCATGATGCGGGGGCTGGAAAGATCAATGCCTGCAAAGGGCGTCCGGGGATCAGTAATCCGTGCGAACAGGTTTTCCACATGGTCTTTCACCACCAAAACCTGCGCCGCTGCCCAAATATGCAAATCGGCAACCGAACATTGCGCCGTGCTGACAACCGGGCCTTTGCGCAAAACAACTTCGATAGAATCAAAGCCGGCCCAAGCGCCGCCGATGGTCGCGGCCATGGCGTCATGAGACATGGCGCCGCATAAGGGGCGCAGGTAAAGGCCGGATGCATCTCCATCGGCAATATTGGGAAGAGAAGAAAGATTGCTCACGGAAACGACGACCGCTACAGCCGCCCTGGATCAGAAACCGCCATTATCCCTTAACCCTCTGGTTGGGGTTCAGGATCAATGCCGTGACCGCCGGGCGCATCCTTAGGCTTGTCTTTTGGGCCGGAACTGGGGACCGAAGAACGCGTTTCCCCGTCATCGGATGAATCATCGGGTTCACGAACAATGGTGCCGCCATCCATGATGATTTTAATGTCATCGCCAGAAAGGGTTTCAAATTCCAAAAGCCCCGTGGCAATGGCATGAAGTTCGCTTTCATAATCGGCCAGAATGTTCTTTGCCGCTGTTTCACCCTGTTCGGCAATAGAACGAATTTCTTCATCGATGAGCTGGTTGGTGGCATCAGAGACGGTCTTGTGTTGGGTCACCGAATGGCCCAGAAACACTTCTTCTTCGTTTGGTGAATACCGTAATGGCCCAAGCTTATCGCTCATGCCCCATTCGGTCACCATACGCCGGGCCAGATTGGTGGCTTGACGAATATCATCACCTGCACCGGTGGTCACATTTTCAGGGCCAAATACCATTTCTTCCGCTGCACGGCCACCAAACATCATGGCAATCTTTGAGCTAAGCTCCAGTTTGGCATAGCCATACCGGTCTTTCTCCGGCAGCGCCATGGTAAGCCCCAATGCGCGCCCTCTGGGAACGATCGTCACCTTGTGCAAGGGGTCATGCTTTGGCACGTGCATGGCCACCAATGCGTGGCCTGCTTCATGGTAGGCGGTCAGTTTGCGCTCTTCCTCGCTCATGACCATAGAACGGCGTTCTGCGCCCATCATCACCTTGTCTTTGGACTCTTCTAACGTGGCCATGGTCACCATACGCAGGCCTTTGCGTGCTGCCAGCAAGGCCGCTTCATTGACCAGATTGGCAAGGTCCGCACCGGAGAAACCGGGGGTGCCACGGGCAATTACCTTGGCATCGGCATCGGGTGCCAAGGGCACTTTCTTCATATGGACTTTAAGAATTTTTTCACGCCCCAACACATCCGGGTTGGGCACCGTTACCTGGCGATCAAAGCGGCCGGGGCGAAGGAGGGCCGGATCAAGAACATCGGGACGGTTGGTCGCGGCAATCAAGATCACGCCTTCATTGGCCTCAAAGCCATCCATTTCAACCAGCAACTGATTGAGGGTCTGTTCGCGTTCATCATTGCCCCCGCCCAGTCCGGCACCACGATGGCGACCAACGGCATCGATTTCATCGATGAAGATAATGCATGGGGCATTTTTCTTGCCCTGTTCAAACATGTCACGCACCCGCGATGCGCCAACACCAACGAACATTTCAACAAAATCAGAACCCGATATGGTAAAAAACGGCACATTGGCTTCACCGGCAATCGCACGGGCCAAAAGCGTCTTACCTGTTCCCGGGGGGCCAACCAGCAACACACCCTTGGGCAATTTGCCGCCAAGGCGCTGGAATTTTTGTGGGTCGCGGAGAAAGTCCACCACTTCTTCTAATCCTTGCTTGGCTTCATCAATGCCCGCAACGTCTTCAAAGGTAACCCGCACCAGCTTTTCGCTCAGAAGCCGCGCTTTGGATTTTCCGAAGCCCATGGCACGGCCACTGCCAGATTGCATCTGGCGCATGAAGAAAATCCACACCCCCACCAGCAACAGCATCGGGAACCATGACAACAAAATCCCCAGAAGTGACGGAGTGCGTTCTTCAACCGGGGCAGCCGTAATGCGCACACCCTGCTTGGTCAAACGGGTCACCAAGGATGGATCTTGGGGGGAATAGGTCGAAAAAGCGCGGCCATCAGAAAAGTGGCCATTGATGGTCTGTCCCTGGATGGTGACATCGGCGATCTGACCACGGTCAACTTCGATCACAAAATCAGAAAATGCCAACCTGCTTTCCGCTTCCTTATTACCCGGAGTCTGGAACAGGTTAAAAACGGCAATCAGCAAAAGTCCGATGATGACCCACAGTGCCAGATTACGACCAAATTGATTCACGCGCTCAAACCCTCATAAAAATCGATGACAATCATCATTAACAGTCTATCTCAACAGGGACTTCTAACCTGTTAATGCGATCAAGCCAACACATTCACATTAAAACCATTCCAAAGCAATACAGGCTTAGATACAGATTTAAACGTGGTGATCCCATGCACCCCAAACAAGGGGTTTTATCAAGATAGCGTCTCCAGCACGCCAAAAGCGGGGCCGGCCAGCGCAATGGCAGAAAACGGGGAAATTTCAAGCACCCGAAGGGGCGAATTTCCCGGCCCCGCCCGTCTGTAGCCTAAATGGGGCACCTCCAGCACGCCTTTTTGATCAAAAACAGCCGGCAACGTCTGTCGCACGACATCGGGGAGGGACCGCATAGTGGCGTGTGGGGTGTGTTTGATTTCTGTCCAGCCATCACGCCCAAGGGGGCCAAGCAACAACCGCATTTTTCTGGATTTGTTCCCCTGCGCGCCCTGTTTTTGAACGCCCTGACTTTCACCAAACCGCAACAAAAACCGGCCATCCCAATGAATTTTCGAAGGCCCCGTGATGCACAAATCATCTTCCTGGGCACGGGCTTCCCGGCACACAAGCAGCGATCCGCCTTGTCCTTGTCCCTGATGCTCGGCCAGAATGCGACATCCAGCAAGGGTCCGGGCCTTAAAGGATGCACCCCTTCGTGAACTGGCAATTTCTTCGTAGAGACGATCAAGGCCCGATTGGCGTGGGGGATAAACCCCACCACCCACCATGGCCAGCAGACGAACCAGCGCCCTGATCCCCACCGCCTTTGGCGCCGCCATAACGCTAGAGGCATCAAAACGCACAAACCCCGCAGGATCGGGGCGTGCCGCCACAGCCAACACCCCAGCGACCGTTTCTTCTAAAACCTTGCGATCCTGACCCAAGACACCCGCCGTCTTTGCAATGCGCGCGGCATCCAAGCCTAGTTTGGCAAATTCAGGCATCTTTTCCCGAATCCGTACCCGTGTGTATTTGGTATCTTTGTTTGAAGGGTCTTCGACCCAGATTTGTTTTTCGCGCTTTAGAAACAATTCTAAATGAACGCGATTGCAATCCAGAAGGGGGCGAAGCAACCGATGAGCAGGTTTCTCTGTAACCGATGCCATGGCCGCCAGCCCAAAAAGACCACTGCCCCGGGACAAGCGCATGAGAAAGGTTTCCGCTTGATCATCGCGATGATGACCCAGCAAAAGATGCAAAACACTTTTGTTAAGGCACCAGTTTTCCATCAACCCATAGCGGGCATCCCGGGCGCGTGCCTGAAGGTTTGATCCCCCCGCAACACCTGCGCCAATGTCGCGCGCTTCTTTGGTCCATGTCAGAATGTGATGGTTGATCCCGCGCCGCTTCAGCCACCGGCGAACGGTCAATGCCTCTTTGCGCGACTCTTTGCGCAACCCGTGATCCACCGTCAAGGCGCTCACACGCCCACCGTGGACCCGCGCCCAACGGTCCGCCAGTAAGACAAGCGCCATGCTATCGCCACCCCCTGAAACCGCCACGCCAATATGGGGACACGGTTCATATGGCCCCATCTGTTTCATGGCCCGGTCAAAAGATCGGATCAAAGCAGCCTTCGAAAATTTTTCAATCGATGTGGGCAGGAATGAATTAGATGCGCACATACCCTATTCCCTTTATCGAGACTGGCGCCTTCGGGTTAACGACAGCGCAGTTTCTTGCGCTGTTTGCCGACCCGGGCCTTAATGCGCTTGGCTGCTTTGGAAAATTCTTTAGCCAGCCTTTTAAAGGTTGCACAGGCACTTTTCTTTTTTCCCATTGCCGCCAGCGACATGCCCAGCTTCAAAAGGTTATCCGCACTTTTTGCGCTATTGGGATATTTTTGATACCCCTCAGCGAAAACCTGTGCCGCCCCCCGATAATTTTTGCGCACGTAATGGGTTTCACCCAGCCAATATTGGGCATTGCCTGCCAGTTTGTGCTTGGGATGGACAACCACAAATGCGGACAAAGCCCGCTCAGCATTGACATAATCGGTCTGGAAAAGAAGCCCTGTGGCATGTTTGTATTGTTCTTCCGCTGTCCCTTTGGGCAAAATTTCTGCCGCAGACACAGCCACGGTCTTTGTTGGTTGAACGGCTGCTTTTCCTGGTGCCCCAGAAGCGTTCAAATCCTTGAGCGGAATGGTTCCAAGAATTCCAGGCTGTGATGGCGATGGCGTCATCTGGGGCGGGGCCGCCGATGCGGACGGCGTTGCCCCGTTGGTACCCGGCCCCGCAAGACGCGTTTCCAGCGCCTTGATCCTGAATTCCATATCGGAAACCAGCTTTTTCATTTGAGCGTTGATGCCATCGACAGCATGGTTCAGCTCTTCAATTTTTCCTGTAAAGCCGCGCATCTGGGTTTCTATTTCATCCAAACGCACCTGCATGGTCGCTGCCAGGCCACCATCACTCGGGCCAGCTTGGCCAATCGGGCCAATCGGGGCCGACTTTGCCGCACTACCGCTGCTGCCACCACCACTGCGGCTGCGGTAGACTTGCTGCTGAACGGTGGTCATCTCACGTTGGAGACGCTCAATCTTGTTGATCAGAGATTGCAGTTCGGGCCTTGAAACCTTTTGTGTCAGCGATTGCCCAAAGGCAACACTGTTCATCAAAATGATGCCAGAAAGCACCACAGCGGGAACAAGAGCCCGAAAGGCGGTGCGGAACTTAAATTTCTGATCAAAACCTGTCATGAACAAAATCATCGGCTAAATTCTAGACAAAAATAAGGCGCCCGCCAATCCCGGCACGCATTCAATGCGCAGGATCGGTGGACGCCTAAAACTTGAGACGCTGACCCCGATTAGCTACCGGGGGCGCGAACAACAAGAACGGAACGACGGTTCTGAGACCACGCCGCTGCGTTGGAACCAACAACAGCCGGGCGTTCCTTACCATAAGAGATGGTCTTCAGCCGGTTCGAATTGACACCAAGTGCCACGAGATAATTCTTCGCAGAATTAGCGCGACGCTCGCCAAGTGCCAGATTGTATTCACGCGTTCCCCGCGCATCACAATGGCCTTCAACGGTTACAACCACGGAAGGATATCGTTTAAGCCAGGCGGCTTGACGTTTCAAAACTTCCCGAGCTTTTGGCTGCAGGCTATATTTATCAAAACCAAAGAAAACCCGATCGCCTACATTGACGACAAAATCTTCTGAACTGCCCTTGTTGTTGCTGCCTGCAGATTCAACAGAACCAGCACCGCCAGCAGCGCCGCCTTTGCCATCACCGGCCCCACCAAAGGAACCAGTCTCGCAAGCAGCAAGGAGTAACAGCGCGGCTAAAACGCTAACAAATCTGAGAGCCATGTTTTTATTCCCCCTCATTCGAAGATTTCGGGTAAAGAGCAGACATATTCATAATGCCGCCCGGGTTGATAACGGGCCTAAATCTGTGTCTAAACAGTTAAATCACCGTAAACAAAGTAAACTTATCTTGGTTAACAGGAAATTACTATAAAACGCAATAGCCTAGGTGACAACAGCCATCATAAAAAGAAGCACCCCCTATCTTTTAGGCAATTGGCCGTTATCTAGGGAATCAGAGGCGACCATGCGGGGTCAGAGGCATCAGTTGGAGTTACAATTTCGCGTTCATTATAGCCCGTAATATCGATCGAATAAAGTTTCGACGTACCCCCGCGACCCCGATCATCGGCGGGGGTTTGACGGAAAAACATCAAAACACGGCCATTGGGTGCCCAGGTTGGGCCTTCCACCAGGAAACTTTCCGTCAGCAAGCGTTCACCACTCCCATCGGGGCGCATGATGCCAATAAAAAACCGGCCTTTGCGCAATTTGGTAAAGGCAATCAAATCCCCCCTGGGCGACCACACAGGCGTGGCATAGCGGCCTTTACCGAAACTGATGCGGCGAACATTTTTGCCGTTGGACCGCATGACATAAATTTGCTGCGCGCCACCACGATCAGATTCAAACGCAATGAACTTTCCGTCCGGTGAAAATGATGGGCCTGTATCAATAGCAGGATGGCGGGTCAGACGCTGGACCCGGCGGGTTCTGAGATCAAGGGTGTACACATCCGAATTGCCTTTATCGGCCATCGACATCACAACCTTATTGCCATCGGGGGAAAACCGTGGCGCAAACGTCATGCCCGGAAAATCGCCCAGAACTTCCTGGCGACCAGAATCGATGTTCAAAAGATAAACCCGGGGACGATTTCGATAATACGAAAGATAGGTGATTTCCTGTGCCGTCGGAGAAAAACGCGGTGTCAGCACCAGATGGCTGCCATCGGAAAGATGACGCAGGTTATGACTGTCCTGATCCATGATGGAGAGCCGCTTGATGCGACGCTTGGCCGGGCCAGTTTCTGAAATAAACACAACACGGGTATCAAAATAACCATCTTCCCCGGTGATCCGCTTATAGATGGCATCAGAAATGATGTGGGCCACCCTGCGCCAATTATCGGGCATGGTGAAATAGGCAAGCCCCATCATTTGTTGTTCTGCGAACACATCCCAAAGACGAAATTCAAGCCGGAGCCGACCATCTGCCTGAGCATGAACACGACCGCTGACAAGGGCCTGGGCATTGATTGCACGCCAATCTGCGAACCGGGGCTGAAGCTGCAGGGCTTCGGGGCTTTGAATAAATGCCTTGGGATCAATGGCACGAAACAGGCCTGAGCGCTGTAAATCTGCAACCAGCACTTCAGAGATTTTTCGGCCCGTACTTTTTTCATCCCCACTGACGCCCAAAAAATCAGTGATGGCCAGAGGCATGGGTTCAACCTTGCCACGGGTAATATCAATGCGTAATTCTGCCCTCGCGCCAGCCCCAAAAAATGCCCCGCCAAGACAGAACCCAATCGCCAGAAGTGCCGCGCAAAATATGCGGCTCAATGCACAACCTGACATGGACCATAGAGATACAGTTTTCATGTTTCTTGGCCTTATGCACATTGGCGAGTGTTTTTTCATGGTGCCCCGTTCATTACGATGTTTTTTCATTTTGGCTTTTTGCATCATCTACTTTTTTCTATTTTCGATCTATGGCGGAATTATGACCCTGCTGCTTCTTTGGGATTAAAGCTCAAGACCAGTTCCTTGAATTTGTCGTATTTTTTAGGTGGTATTGGCAAGGGAGAGCACCGGGGATTAAGGACTGCCCGAAGGGCGCTTTCTGCTGCAGAACGGAAAAACGGTTCTGATCCCATGCGCGATTTATCCATAATTGTTGCCTTTGAAACCGTCCCGTCGGGATTAACCCAGACCCGAATGGAGACCACCAGATTTTCTGCATTCTGCGCTCCCGCTGGCACATTCCAACACGCCTCGACCTGACGCCGGATGGCGTCGATTTCGCTGATTGTTGCCTGAGCACCCAACGGCGCGCGCGTCATAACCTTTTTTTCCGGCTTCGGCTTTGGCGGAACGGCTTTCTTCACCTTTTTCTTGGTGGGATTGGCCGAGCGCTCTTCGGGCGCAACATCTTTCAAGAGTGATCGCACAAAATCTTCCCGCGTCTTTGGCCGGGGCCTGCGCCGGGGCCTGACCTTGGCGATTTGCTTGGGTGGCTTTTTGACCACCCGCTTTTTTTTCTTTTTCTTCTTCTTGACGACTTTGCGCTTTGGCTTGGGCAGGATAGGCACTTTTTCGGCATCCGGTGCCAGTTTGCGATTAACGTCAGGCGGTTCTGGAATATTTTTGGGTTTGCGACGCGTTTTTCTGGGCTTTTTGGCAGCCGTTTTTTTAGGCGATTTTTTGGGCTTGGCGCGCTTGGGCTTAGGACGTTCCTTAGCCGTAGTTTTCTCAGAGATCTTCACCATCTCAACGATCCGTGGGGCATCAACCGGGTCTGAAGTATCCCACAACCGTGGCAGACCAAACACAACCAGTAACAGCACCAGAAAATGCAGGAATGCCGACCATATGACACTTTTACGCATGATAGCCCGCTACTTCCGACGCTTGCCGCGCCCCTGAACCGACGGCAATTCGGCAATCAAGGCGACACGACTAAAACCAGCCGCACTGACCGTGCCCATGACCGTGACGATGTCCCCGTAGGCAACAGCACGATCGCCACGAACAAAGATTCTTGTGTCGGGTTTATTTTTGGTGATCGCCACCAGTCGGGCAACCAGAGATGCAATTTCCAATTCAGTTTCCTGAAGAAAAATACGGCCCTCACGATCAATGCTGATCACTAAAGGTTCATCCTGCCCCGTGATCACCGATGCTTTGGTTTTTGGCAGATCAACGGGAACACCCACAGTTAATAACGGTGCTGTCACCATGAAGATGATCAACAAAACCAGCATCACATCCACCATGGGCGTCACGTTGATGTCGCTCATGGGGCCGTGACCGGCACCGGCGCGTCTGTGTTTCCGTCTGCCGCCTCTTCTGGCTGGCGTTGCAAGCTGGCCGCCCATTTAACCTTTCTCCTGCAATTGGCGCGAAAGAATGGCCGTAAAATCGTTGACAAAACCTTCCATACGCGCGGAATACCGCCCGAGATCGGTGGAAAATTTGTTATAGGCAATCACCGCAGGGATGGCCGCAACAAGCCCCAAAGCCGTTGCAAACAAGGCCTCAGCAATCCCCGGAGCGACCACGGCAAGGGAGGTGTTTTTCGAAAGCGCGATGGCCTGAAAACTGTTCATGATGCCCCAAACGGTTCCAAACAAACCAACAAAGGGGGCCGTGGACCCAACGGATGCCAGGAAAATCATATGGCGCTCCAGGCCTTCCATTTCCCGCGACATGGTCGTTTCCATGACCCGTTCAATTCGATCCTGCAGCGCGCCGCGTGAAGATTCCGTATCGAGCAATCCTTTTTCGCTGGAACGCTCCCATTCGCGCATGGCGGATGCAAAAAGATTTTCCATGGGATCATTAGGTCGCCCACCAATGCGTGCGAATAAATCCTCCACCGATCCCCCGGCCCAAAAAGCATCCTCAAATGCATCGGCATCGGCTTCGACCCGACGAATGCGGCGATATTTTTCAAAAACGATTGCCCAGCTCCAGAAGGATGCCAGCAAAAGCATGACCATCACCGCCTTGATGATGAAATCAGCCCTCACAAAAAGCGCCCAGACCGAGACATCAATGGCCGCCTGTCCGCCTAAAGATACTGCTTGAATTGCCGATGGCTCCATTGTCTCTTTACCCCGCCTTGTCCTGATTTACCGTTGAACTTTTAATTCTGAAAACTGCTTCGCAACATCTGCCGGAATGCGCGTCGCGCGACCCGCAGCATTGACACAAGCCATCTGCACCACAAGATGCGCCAATTCATCGTCCCCGCGCTTTACGACCTGATCCATAACAAACTGCGCACCCCCCGATAGTGTCACTTCAGTCCAAACCGCCAGATCATCATCAAGATGTGCCGAAGCTTTAAAATCTGCTTCTACCCGCCGCACCACAAACTGTGTTCCTTCTTTTGCTGCAAGGGCACGATGAGAAACCCCTGCATCTCGCAAATATTCTGTGCGCCCGCGTTCTGCAAACTTCAGGTAATTGGCATAATAAACCACCCCGCCGGCGTCGGTATCTTCGTAATACACGCGAAGATTAAAAATATGGGGGCCAAATGATGGCTTATTCATGACGTTCCCTCTTCGCCCTCTGTTTGCGGGCCATCATCATCCAAAAGCCGGAGCTGGTGAGTCGTCGTGGGAGGCACAAGGCCAAGGTGCCGCCAGCCGCCTTCGGTTAAGGCCCGGCCACGGGGGGTCCGCTGGATCATGCCTTGTTGCAAAAGATAGGGTTCAATCACGTCTTCTATGGCGTCGCGCTGTTCTGACAGGGCCGCGGCCAGGGTTTCCACCCCCACCGGCCCACCGCCATAATGTTCCGCCATGGTCATCAGATACCGCCGGTCCATAGCATCAAGACCCCGCATGTCCACTTCAAGCCGGTCAAGGGCCCCATCCGCTGCAGCGGCATCCACTACGGAGCCCTTTGAAAGGGATGCAAAATCACGAACCCGGCGCAAAAGACGATTGGCCACCCGTGGCGTGCCCCTTGATCGACGCGCGATCTCTTCGGCCCCGTCTTTGGTCAGTTCCAAACCCAGAATCTTGGCACCACGGATCAGAATTTTTTTCAAATCCTCCGGCTCATAAAAATCAAGCCGCAAGGGAATGCCAAACCGGTCCCTGAGCGGTGTCGTCAACAGGCCGGTCCGCGTGGTCGCCCCAATCAGGGTGAACGGTGGCAGATCAATGCGCACACTTCGCGCAGCTGGCCCTTCACCAATCATCAAATCCAGCTCGAAATCTTCCATTGCTGGATAGAGAATTTCTTCGACTGCGGGCTGCAAGCGATGAATTTCATCAATGAACAAAACGTCTCTGGGCTGCATGTTCGTTAACAGCGCCGCCAGATCCCCCGCCCTTGCGATCACCGGGCCTGAGGTGCCGTGATAGCCGACCCCCAATTCCCTGGACACAATGCGTGCAAGGGTCGTTTTACCAAGCCCGGGCGGGCCCGACAAAAGCACATGATCCAGCGCTTCCTGGCGGTCGCGGGCGGCGGTAATAAACACTTCCAGATTATCACAAACCCGGCGCTGGCCCGTAAAATCGGCAAGGCGTTCCGGGCGCAACGCTTCTTCGTTATCGCCCTCAGATGCTGGGTCAACCAATCTGTTTTCTGGCTGGTTTTCGTCCATCACATCTTCCCTTAAGCCGCTGTGCCAAGGCGTGAAAGTCCCGCCTGAATCAACGTCGCCAAAGCCGCATCCGCGCCCAAGGTTCGGGACGCCTCAATGACGGCACCAAAGGCTTCGGTCCGGCCATAGCCCAAATGGACCAATGCTGAAACCGCATCCCCGATCACCTGATCATTGCCCTCGCCCTCGCCTTTGGGCCCATCTTTTGTGCCAGCACTGACTGATCCGGGATCAAAGCTGCCAATTTCCAGAACCCCTGCCTTGTCCTTCAGTTCCGTCGCAATGCGGTTCGCCAATTTTGGTCCGACACCGCTGGCCCGGCCAAGGGCTGCCTTGTCCCCGGTAGCGATGGCACCGGCAATTTCGGTCGGTGTTAAAACACCCAAAATGGCAAGCGCAACCCGGGCGCCAACACCCTGAACCGTGACCAATTGGCAAAACCAGTCCCGTTCAACTTTTGCGACAAATCCATACAGGTGAATGTGGTCTTCGCGAACATGGGTTTCAATTCGAAGGGCAACGGCCTCACCGGGGGCCGGCATTGCCGCAAGGGTGCGCCCGGAACAAAAAACCAGATAGCCAACACCGCCAACATCCACCACGGCCCAGTCTTCGCCGGTGCTGTCCAGAATGCCTTTCAACGATGCAATCATTGAACAACCCCCGGCGCCCGTTTCGTTGCCGCCTGTATGGCCTCTGCCAACAAACCCACACTTGCACCATAATGGGCATGACAAATGGCCACGGCCAATGCATCGGCGGCATCTTCGCTTTCAATTTTTGCTGCGGGCAGAAGGGTCTTCACCATCATCATCACCTGCTGCTTACCCGCATGTCCGGCACCCACCACTGATTTTTTGACCTTGTTGGCCGCATATTCCGCCACCGACAAACCGGCCCGGGCCGGTGCCAAAAGCACCACACCGCGCGCAAGCCCCAGAGCAAGGGTGCTTTGGGCATTCCTGTTCACAAACGTTTCTTCAATGGCCGCAGCCTCTGGGGTATGGGTGCCAATGACGGCGCTCACCCCGTCATATAAAAATGCCAGCCGTTCTGCCATGGGTGCCTTGGCATTGGGCTGCACCACCCCGTTGGCAACATGGGTCAGCTTGCCATCGACAACATCAATAACCCCCCACCCGGTAAACCGAAGGCCGGGGTCAAGGCCGATCAGCCGCATAATCGCCGCACACACAAGGGGTGCATGGAAACATGGGCAGATTTAACCACCAAGCTGTTCCATGATCTCATCGGAAACCTCCAGGTTCGACGCAACCGACTGCACATCGTCATTGTCTTCCAGCACCTCAATCAGGGTCATCAGGGTCTGGGCCTTTTCCACGTTCACTTCTACCGTGTTCTGAGGCTTCCACGTCAGGCCGGCGCTCAATGCGGCGCCGAACTTGGCTTCCAGTGCTTCGGATACAATGGCAAAATCTTCGACTGCGGTAATAATTTCGTGGCCCTCATCGCCTGATTCCACGTCTTGGGCACCGGCTTCAAGGGCCGCTTCGAACACCGTATCGACATCGCCCACATCGGCGCCGTAATTGATGGCCCCAACACGGGAAAACTGGAAGGCAACGGAACCGGTTTCACCCATGTTGCCGCCGTGTTTGCTAAAGGCCGTGCGTACCTCTGCCGCCGTTCGATTGCGATTTTCGGTCAGGGTCTTAACAATCAATGCCACCCCACCCGGGCCATAGCCTTCATAGGTGATTTCATCATAGACAACGCCGTCTTCACCACCTGAACCGCGCTTGATGGCACGTTCAATGTTGTCTTTGGGCATGTTCGCAGCCTTGGCCACCACAATGGCGGACCTGAGCGCCGCATTGAACTCAGGGTCCGGTCCGGCACGGGCGGCAACGGTCAATTCCCGACCTATTTTGGTGAAAACCTTGGCGCGCTTCGCATCTTGGGCGCCCTTGCGATACATAATGTTTTTAAATTTGGAATGGCCAGCCATGGGAACAATATCTAGGTTGTTGAGAATCTAGGTTATGGGATCAATTTGCGGTTTCTATACCACATCTTGTAGATGATGCCACCAAAGGTGTCCAAGAGCCAGCTTTAAGGGCCAAAAGCCTAACTTAAATCTGGTTCGACCTGAGAAAGCTTGCCACCAAGACGCACCGGTTCCACCCGGGTGGCAAGGCCTGTTACATCATCGGTTTCAACATAAACCCCGCACATCGTGCCAGCCCCCAATGCTGGCGACAGTCGATCCCGCCTGAGACGCGTCACAAACCGGGCGATGGCCTCTTCCTTTTCCATGCCGATGACCGAATCGTAATCACCACACATGCCCGCATCGGTCTGATAGGCCGTGCCGTTTGGCAAAATCCGGCTATCGGCTGTTGGCACATGGGAATGGCTGCCCACCGCCATCGAAACCCGACCATCCGCGACCAACCCCATGGCCACTTTTTCACTGGTCGCTTCGCCGTGAATATCAAGGATGATGGCATCGACGCTTTTGCCCAGTTCATGGCTGGCCAGTGCATCTTCAAGGGCACGAAACGGATCGTCCAGCGCCTCCATGAACAAGCGCAGCATGACCTGAATAATCAGAACCTCTTTTCCGTCTGCGGTTTTGACAACCGTGGCCCCACGGCCAGGCGTGCCCGGCGGATAATTGGCAGGTCTTAGAATCCGCCCATCGGAATCCATGAACCCCATGATTTCCCGCTGATCGAAGGCGTGGTTTCCCGTGGTAATGACATCAACCCCGGCATCGAAGAATTCATCACAAATTTTTCTGGTAATCCCGAACCCTGACGCCGAATTTTCGCCATTGACCACGACAAAATCCAACCCCAGACGCTTGCGCAATTGGGGCACATGATCAACCACTACCCGGCGGCCAGATCGACCGACGATATCCCCACAATAAAGAAATTTCACTAGACGCTGTCTCCTTGTGCGCGCGTTTGTTTGGAACCACTCAGGGCGCGACTGCCCGTTTCAGTGACCACCCAATCCAAAGGTTCATCATGGTCTGCTCTCGGAAGACTGTCCACCTCCTGGGCTGAATAGGCAATGCCGATGGCTTGGCACTTTTTACCCGTATCGCGCTTTGACTTGCGAAGAGCCCCAAGGGTGCGATCATAAAATCCACCGCCATAGCCAAGCCTAGTCCCGGTGGCATCAAACCCCAACAGCGGCACCAAAATGGTGTCAGGGGACACATCACGCCCGGCCCCGTCGGGTTCTAAAATTCCCTTATAGCCAGGGTGCAGTGGATCGCCCGGCTGCCATTCAATAAAGCGCAGCGGCACACCCGTACGCACGACCTTTGGCAAAGCCACAATATGGCCGCGTTCGGCCAAGGCCGTCATCAGAGCCCGCGTATCTGCTTCTTCATCCACCGGCCAGTACCCGGCAATCACCTGATCGGGGCCAAGCGAAAAACGCGCCATAAAATTGGCTGTCAAAATGACCCCCATGCGATCTGCAAAGCGCAAAAATGCCCCCCGGCGCGCATCGCGGGCAATCTGCCTCAGGTGCGCTTTAGAATCAGGGGGGGGATTGGTTCCGGGCACGATGCCTTCTTTAAGGTTGTGACAAAGATGAAAGGGGCGGACGAAAATAGGCGGGGCCACCCGGCCGTTGGTCTGTCTTATTCTCCGAGGCCCTCATGTTAAGGTGGGCACCATATGCCAGAACCAAGGCTCTGGCAGGGACAGCTCCCGAGGACTGTGTTATTGGCCAAGGGAATATAGAGACCTGACAAACGGGGCAGCGCCCGCCCGCGGCTAACTTAGGCGTGTTCGAGGTGCTCGGCAATATCTTCGATGCGCTGGGCCAGAAGGGTAAAGCCATCTGCGGCTTTGGTGTTTGCAGTCTTATCAACACTGGCGGCAGGGTTACCCTCACGCAATTGAGATATTTCGTCATAAGAATCAGATAGTTCGTCGGCAATCAACAGGGCTGCCATGACCAAAAGCCGGCTGTCGCCGACCTGGCCAATGCGCACCGCAAGCTCTGCTACTTTTCTATCCAGAAAATCGCCCAATTCGGCCACGTGCTCTTCTTGGCCATTATCACAGGCAATCTCATAACCCCGCCCGTTGATTTTGACTTCTACATGGGCCATGAACGCTCTCCCTACGCTTTCTCTTCAAGGGTTGACCGAAGCCAATCAATGACCGCATCAAGACGCTCAGATACGCTATCGGTCACCTTGCGCAAATTTTCATAATCGGCGCGCGCACCCAACAGGGCATTATCGACCGCAGAATCTGTAGAATTTGTTTCGTTATTTTCTGACTGGGAACCCACTGCCGCCTCAAGACGGGCAATGGCTTTTTCCATTTGTTCCTGTGCCGCGATCAAGTCGCTCATTGGGCTTCCCTTAAAGAAAAATCGTCTTGTCGGTTACCCCGACAGACATTTGCCCAGAGATTAGGGCTCCAACCCATAGAGCGTCAACCTAAGACACCACAAATTGCGCCTATTTATGCCACAAAGCGTGCAAAAAAAATGCACAGGCATAGAATGGTCCTCCCAGACATTGGCCTGAACCGCTAGAAAGAAAAACTGTGGCCCAACCCGCGACCATCATCGTTCACAACATTGACCATGCCCGCGCAGCCCTGGATGCTGCCCATGAGACAGCCATCCCAATCCGCCTGATGAGTGCGCCAGGCGCGGTGGGATATGCCGGATGTGCCTGGTTCATGGCCATGGTTGGGGCCGCGCGCGCGGAACATCCTGACAATAAGAGCGAAGCCGTGATGGATTGCGGCACCCATCCGGGCCATGCCCTTGGGGCCATCCGTGCCGGGGTTGAGGCCATTCAGGCAAAGCTTCCCGCCAAGACCCGTGAAAAGATCGCTGCCATTGCCAACAAGGCCGGGGTGACCTTTATCGCTGCCCGCAAAGACAGCCATTCACACATACTGGACCTGCTGGATGCCCCCGATCCGCAAAGAACAACCCTTGACTGGCTGCACGCAAAACACACCCGCAAATAAAGAGGCGTAAATCTGTCCCTGCGATTGCAAACTGCCCGGGGCTGGGTTATTTCTGGAACACCCAAAGAAGCCATCAGAGAAGAAAGAAGCAAGGACCATGAAAGTTACCCAACGTGTCAGAAAAATTCTTGGCAACTACGAAAGTGACAGCCCGGGGACCAAAGCAAATCTTGCCCGGATTCTGATGCAAGGTCGCCTTGGCGGCACTGGGAAGCTGGTCATTTTGCCTGTGGATCAAGGTTTTGAACATGGGCCGGCACGGTCCTTTGCCCCCAACCCGGATGCTTACGACCCCCATTATCATTTCAAGCTGGCCATTGATGCGGGCTTGTCTGCTTTTGCCGCCCCCTTGGGCATGATTGAAGCGGGTGCCGATAGTTTTGCTGGTTCCATCCCCACCATCTTGAAGGTAAACAGCTCCAACTCACTTTCGCGCTTCAAAGAGAACCCCGATCAAGCGGTCACCGGCTCTGTCAGTGATGCGCTCCGGCTTGGCTGTTCGGCCATCGGACTGACCATTTACCCAAGCTCTGATGTTGCCTTTGACATGATGGAAGAAGCAAGGGAACTGGCCGAAGAAGCCAAAGCCGTTGGCCTTGCTGTGGTGATGTGGTCCTACCCTCGCGGCGGCGACCTGACCAAACCCGGCGAGACCGCCATCGACATCTGTGCCTATGCCGCACATATGGCAGCCCTTCTGGGTGCCCATATCATCAAGGTCAAACCCCCGACCGAAGCGCTTGAACTGGATGCCGCCAAAAAGGTTTACGAAGACCGGAACATCCCGCGAGCCACCTTAAGCGAACGGGTCGCCCACGTGGTTCAATCCTCCTTTGCCGGACGCAGGCTGGTGGTCTTTTCCGGTGGCGAAGCAAAGGGGCTGGACGGGCTTTACGACGAAGTGCGCGCCATCCGTGATGGCGGTGGCACAGGTTCCATCATCGGCCGCAACACCTTCCAACGCCCCCGCCAAGAAGCCCTGGACATGCTGGACCAAATCGTCGCCATTTATCAGGGCAAGGCATAACGGGCGCTTTTAAAAACGGAGAATGTGATGACATTCCTGACCTGCATAGATCACCTCAACGTTCAGGTCCCCCCTGAAAAGGAAGAAGAAGCGATCACGTTTTATGGCGAGCTTCTGGAACTGAAACGGCTGAAAAAACCCGACAGTCTGGGGCCCAAAGGGGCGCATTTCTGCATTTCAGAAACGCCATGGTATGAATTGCATCTGGGCGTTGCCCGGGGCGTTACCCAGGCCGACGTCAACAAGAATTTGCGCAATCATCTGGGGTTCCAGGTGGACGATCTGGATGCCGCCCGTGAAAAATTCAAGGCCGCCGGCATCGACATCGAAGAAGCCACCGCCGCCTATTCTGAAACCCGCGATTTTCATCAGGAACGGATTTTCATCTTTGATCCCGCTGGCAACCGGCTTGAAATTCTGGAACCAAGGCGCGCATACGACACTGCTGAACACTAAGCTGAACCTGAAATGCCAAACACGAAAACACCCAAAGATTCAGAAACCAGACTTTATCTGATTACCCCTGAACGTCTGGACCCGGACAGTTTTGCCGACACCCTTGCCGCGGCCCTTGATGGCGGGGATGTCGCCTGTGTTCAATTGCGCCTTAAAAACATTGATGATGCAGCCATCATTCATGCGGCCAAAACACTGGCCCCCATTGCCCAATCCCGCGACGTTGCCTTTATCCTGAATGATCGTGCCGATCTTGCTGCCCAAACGGGTTGCGATGGGGTTCATATCGGCCAAAGTGATGGCAGCTATAAAGATGCCCGCGCGCTCATGGGCGATGATGCCATCATCGGCGTGACCTGCCATGATTCACGCCATCTGGCCATGACGGCGGCCGAACAAGGCGCTGATTATGTTGCCTTTGGGGCCTTTTACCCCACCACATCCAAGGAAACCACCACCCACCCGGAACCAGACCTTCTGGCATGGTGGACGGAAATGATGGAAGTGCCCTGTGTCGCCATTGGTGGCATCACAGCGGATAACTGCGCACCCCTGATCCAGGCGGGTGCTGATTTCATCGCTGTGTTGAGTGCGGTCTGGAACCATGAGGATGGCGCCGGTGAAGGCGTAAAAGCGCTGAATGCTGCCATTAAAGCCGTCCAAAAATCTGAAACTTAATCCATTACCAAGCGTTGCTTTAAGATAGCATTGCTGGTAGCTTCCGCCCCCAATTTGAAGGGGAGGTTCGCCTCCTCGCCTATCATCCATATTAAGGTGCTCTTATGAGGCTTAACGGCAATGCAATCCGTCCCGGCAACATCATCGAACACAAAGATCGCCTGTGGATCGCGGTCAAAATTCAGCACACCCAACCCGGCAAGGGCGGTGCCTACCTTCAGGTGGAGCTGAAAGACATTCGCAATGGGACCAAACTAAACGAACGATTCCGGGCGTCAGAAAACGTGGAACGCGTCCGGCTTGATCAAAAAAAATATCAGTTCCTTTTTGCCGATGATTTGGGGTTCACCTTCATGGATACCGAAACCTATGATCAGATCACCATCGGTAAAAACCTGATTGGTGAGTCCGAAGCAGCCTTCTTGCAAGACGGCATGATGATTAATGTGGAAAGCCACGAAGGGGAACCCCTGAGCGTGGCTTTACCAGAACACATCACCATGGAAGTCACCGAAGCCGACCCCGTGATCAAAGGCCAGACAGCCACATCAAGCTACAAGCCCGCCCAGGTGGAAAACGGCGTGCGCGTTATGGTGCCACCCCATATTGAAGTGGGTATGCGCATTGTGATCGCCACCGCTGATGCCACCTATGTGGAACGGGCCAAGGACTAATTTAACCAATGACTATTAAATCCCCCCTGATTAACGTTATGGAACGTGCCGCCCGTATAGCGGGGCGCGGTCTCATTCATGATTTCGGCGAAATAGAACAGCTTCAGGTTTCCACCAAGGGGCCCGGAGATTTTGTTTCCAATGCTGACCTGAAAGCCGAAGCCACACTTAAGGAAGAATTGCACCGCGTGCGCCCCGATTTTTCCATGCTGATGGAAGAAGGCGGTGCCACCGAAGGCAACGACAGCGAACACTGCTGGATCGTTGATCCCCTTGATGGCACGCTAAACTTTCTCCATGGCATTCCTCATTTCTGTATTTCCATTGGTGTTGAACGGACCTGGCTTTCGGCGGGGCGCGAAATTTCTGAAATCGTTGCAGGACTGGTCTATGACCCGATCCACGATACGTCCTACTGGGCAGAAAAAGGCCAGGGCGCATACCTGAACGACCGCAGAATCAGGGTTTCCGGCAGGCGCACCCTTTCAAGCTCGGTTATTGCCTCAGGCCTGCCCGGTTTGGAACGCGGGGATCAAGCACTGTTTCTGGCAGAAAATGCGGCCCTCATGGGCCGGGTTGCGGGTATCAGGCAATTTGGATCAGCAGCCCTTGATCTTGCCTATGTCGCCGCAGGCTATTGCGATGGATTATGGCAAGATGCCCTGAAACCTTGGGATATGGCTGCAGGCATCCTGTTGGTGCGCGAAGCCGGTGGTTTCGTCACCGACTTTAAAGGCGGCGCAGACATGCTCAAATCAGGGACAATCCTTGGCGCAAATTCCCTGCTTCATGAAGAAATCCTGACCATCCTGACCGATGCCCGGGATCAAAAGAGCTAGACCCCCAAAAATCTAATTTCTGCGAAACCTCCAAGGCGGTTGTTCGTTCCACCATCGTTGGTCTATTCTATCGACAAATTGGGGTTCGGAATATTGTGAACACCAGATCGTGATCATGGGTAGCGTCACAAGGGGATTAATTGACCATGACGTCGACGGCCAAATTCAGTGTTTTAAGATTTTCTCGCTGTAAATCAAAACCGCGCTTGCACACCGTTTATACAATTCTGGCCCAGGCCTTTGTTGTGGCTTTTGTGATCGCGGCGTTCAATCAACCGTCAAACGCACAGACGATTATGCTGGGCAAGCCCGGCGGCGACCCGGTTATCGTGAACCTTTCCGTTCTTGGCGATCTTGAGCGCGGTACCAGCACAACAAAAGGTCTATTATTCCCGGGCAGCTCTCCCAGAGATGCGGGCCGGATCACCTTGTATCCGCCGGGACAAATGCCCCGCGCAAAACTGAAAAAGCCGCAACGTAAAATCCGCAAAGCCCGTAAAGCGGCCCGTAAAGCAACGCGCAAACCTGCCCAACGCAAATCGGTTTCTGCGCCTATCACGGCGCCCAAATTGGTCGGTCGGGGAAAAACAGCGACACTTGCCGATACACCACCCGTGACCCCGGCACCCCGCACCAATGTCACCAGCAAGCCGCTCATTAGCAAACCGATTGTAAAACAATCAAAGCCAGCCCCGAAAATGCCAGCCCCGAAGCAGGCAGCCCCGAAGCAGGCCGCCCCGAAGCAGGCCGCATCCCTTCCCAAATCGGGCTCCAGCCATCGTTTGGCGTTTGCTGCCGGCAGCGCAAGCCTGCCCAAAAAGAGCGTCCCTGACCTCAAGGCCATCGTTCAGGCCATGAAAAAGGATAATGCTTTGCGGCTGCAACTAAGAGCCTACGCTAAAGGCGGCGAGAACAAATCATCTCAGGCGCGGCGTCTTTCCCTAAGCCGCGCTTTGGCGGTTCGGTCTTTCCTTATTAAGGAAGGGGTCAGATCCACCCGCATTGATGTCCGCGCCCTTGGCGATAAAGTTCCCAGTGGCCCACCTGACAGGGTTGATCTTTCCGTGATCGCACGGTGACGTTTCAGTCTGCCCGATTGATGACACATTTAGGGCCAATAACGCCAACGACGCCAATAACAATGGTGCGACCAATACGAATGGTCCGATAAAAAGTATGATGGCATCGGGAACCCGGTAATGTTCAAACTGAAACCCTATCTTGTCCGCATGGCAGGTTTTGTTAGCGTTGTCGCTGTTCTGGCAGGCGTTCTATACCCATCTTTGTCAAAGGCCTTTATGGCCAATGCCCCCCTTAATGGGCTGATCCTCAGTGTCTTTCTGTTTGGCATTGTTTTTGTCTTCCGCCAGGTCTTCATCCTGCGCCGCGAAGCCGCCTGGATTGAAGCCACAAAAAATGCACGCGATGGCAGGGGGCATTCCAATGGCCGCAATAATGGCCTAGAGAGCATTCCCGAACCCAAACTTCTGGCCCCGGTGGCAACGCTTCTGGGGGACCCAACCGGAAGCCTGCGCCTGACGACGAGTTCCATGCGATCCCTGCTTGATTCCATTGATTCACGTCTTGATGAATCCCGGGCACTTTCGCGGTATCTAATTGGCCTTTTGATTTTTCTGGGCCTGTTGGGCACGTTCTGGGGTTTGTTGATTACCATTAATTCCGTTTCCGGAGTCATTGGTGGCCTCAACCTTGGCAATGGCGACATGGCGGCCGTGTTCACCCGATTAAAAGAAGGCCTGGCAGCACCGCTGACCGGCATGGGAACGGCATTTTCCTCCTCGCTCTTTGGCCTTGCAGGGTCTTTGGTCCTTGGCTTCCTTGATCTGCAATCGGGCCAAGCACAAAACCGTTTCTATAATGATTTTGAAGAATGGCTTTCCAGCCTGACGCGGCTTTCCGCACCCGGCCCCATGATCCAGGGCCAAGGCGATGGAACCATGCCCGATTACGTTCAGGCCCTGCTGGAGCAATCAGCGGAAGGCCTGAATTCACTGCAAAGCACACTGGCACGGGGGGAAGAAAGCCGCATCACCACCAACAATGCCGTGAACCAGCTTTCCGAAAAGCTTTCCACATTGACCGATCAGATGCGGTCCGAACAATCGCTTTTGGTCAAACTGGCCGAAAGCCAATTGGAACTGCAACCGCTTCTGGCACGGCTTTCAAATACACTGGATAAAGATAACAACGTTTTAGACGATGCCACCCGTGGGCACATTCGCAACATGGAAGTCTATCTGGCCCGATTGCTGGAAGAAGGATCATCGGGGCGCGCCCAAGCAGTGGATGAAATACGTTCTGAGATCAAAATCCTTTCCCGGACCATTGCCGCCGGCAAGGATTAGGCACCGGTCTCGCGCACCATGAGCACCTCCTCCCGCCGCCGCAGATCTTCTGCAAGCCCCGACATCTGGCCAGGATTCGTTGATGCGCTGGCGACGCTCTTGATGGTGATCATCTTCTTGCTGACCGTCTTTGTGTTGGCACAGTTTTTTCTTTCCGACCAGTTGGCCGGGCGCGACCAAGCGCTTCGACGGCTTGAAATCAACATCACCGAACTGTCCCAAATGCTGGCACTGGAACGCGAAGCCGGTGCTGAATTGCGTTCCACCGTCACCCGGTTATCTGGCGAATTACAATCTTCGAACACGAACCGTGATCAATTACGCCTTCGTCTCTCCCAGATGCAAGCCACGGCTGAACAGGCCGCACGGGATGCGCAAACGCTCAAAGACCAACTGGCATCGGCCCTGACAGAGGTCACCGCAGGCAAGGAAACCATCCGGCTCAGGCTTTTGGAAGTCGCCAGCCTGAAAGCGGATATCGAAAGTTTAAGGAATTTGCGCAAAAAACTGGAAACACAAGTTGGGCAAATGGCAGCGGATTTAAAAAATTCGGAAACCGAAGCCGGATTGTTGCGCGACCGCAGCAAAAAACTTGAAACCCGGCTGGCTGATTCTAATGAACGCACCCTTTTGGCACAAACAGACCTTAAAGCCCGGGACCTGCGCATTGAAACCCTGAGCGCACAAGAACTGGCCCAACGCAGCCAGGTTACCATTCTCAATGAACAGATCGCGGCACTTCGGAATAAACTGGCGCGCATATCAGAGGCGCTGAAAATTTCAGAAGCAGCCACAAAAGAACAAAAGATCCAGATCGTCAACCTTGGCAAACGCCTGAATGAAGCCTTGGTAAACAAGGTGGAAGAACTGGCACAGTATCGATCTGAATTTTTTGGCAAGCTAAGAAAAGTGCTGGGTGAAAAAAGCGGCATCCGCATTGTCGGAGACCGGTTTGTTTTCCAGTCTGAGGTCCTGTTCAGCAGCGGTGATGCGGCCCTGAACGATGCCGGAAAATCTCAAATCAAGAATCTGGCCCGCACCCTCAAGGACATTACGCCCAAAATTCCCGCAGGCATTGACTGGATATTGCGGGTTGATGGCCACACCGATGTCCGCCCCATCAAGACCCGAAAATTTCCCTCGAACTGGGAATTATCGACAGCGCGCGCGCTTTCAGTGGTGCGTTTTCTGATTAAGGAAGGCATCCCCCCCTTGCGTCTGGCGGCCACCGGGTTCGGCCCCTATCAGCCGCTTGTTGCGGGCACCGATCAAAAATCCTATCGCCGCAATCGCCGCATTGAACTGAAATTTACCCAGCGCTAGGCCCCGTCTTCTGCGCTACCGGTTTCTGCTTTATTAACACGGCCCCGATCACCATCAAATTGAAGTTCAGCCAAATGCCTGTAAAGCCCATCCTTTGCCATCAGTTCATCATGGCTGCCTGTGGCAACAATCCGGCCTTCATCCATGACCACAATTCGATCCGCCTCTAGTACCGTCGCAAGGCGATGAGCAATCACAATGGAGGTTCTGCCGACCATTAATTTTTCCAGGGCCGCCTGAACCAATCGTTCACTTTCTGCATCCAGCGCACTGGTCGCTTCATCCAGCAACAACAAGGCCGGATCGCGCAAAATGGCCCGGGCAATGGCAATACGCTGGCGTTGTCCGCCAGAAAGCCTGACGCCCTTTTCCCCAAGATAGGTATCAAAGCCTTCTGGCAACTGGTCTAAAAACTGGTCTGCCGCCGCCGCAGCTGCCGCAACGCGCACGTCTTCATCGGATGCATCGGGACGGCCATATCGGATATTTTCCATGCCGGAGGCCGAAAAAATAACCGGGTCCTGGGCCACCAGCCCAATATGGGCGCGCAATGCACCGGGGGCCACATCACGGATATCCACGCCATCAAAGGTAACGCACCCACGGTCGGGATCATAAAACCGAAGCAGCAGTTGGAACACCGTGGTCTTGCCCGCGCCTGATGGCCCCACCAGCGCAATCTTTTCGCCCTTTGTCACCTGCAAGGTAAAATCATCAAGGGCGGCATAATCGGTGCGTGCGGGATAATGAAAGGCAACATTTTCAAACGTCACTGTACCAAGCGGAGGCGACGGCAGCGTGACAGGGTTGGCCGGAGCCGCAATCGCAGGTTCGGTCACCAGCAATTCACCCAGCCGTTCCATCGCACCTGCAGCACGCTGCAGGTCACCGATCACCTCGCTGATGGCACCGGTGGAACCGGCCACCAGCACGGCATAAAAGACGAATGCAGACAGTTCGCCCGCGCTGATTTTGCCCGTCAATACATCGTGACCGCCGATCCACAAGATGACGCCAACGCCGCCAAACACCAACATGATCACGATGGCCGTCATGAAGGCGCGGGCCCGCACACGGCGGATGGCCGAACCAAAGGCATCTTCAACCCGGTCTGAAAAGATGCGGCCATCACGGTGTTCATGGCAGAACGCCTGAATGGTCCCAATGGCATTCAGGCTTTCTTCCACATGGGCCCCAATGTCGGCAATGCGATCCTGGCTGGTGCGCGAAAGGCTGCGCACCTTGCGACCAATAAAAATGATCGGAAAAACGACCATGGGCACGAACAGGACAACCATCAAGGTCAGTTTTGAACTGGTCACAGCCAGCATGACCAAACCACCAATCAGCATCACAAAGTTTCGCATGGCAACCGATGCCGAAGACCCGATCACCACCTGAAGCAACGTGGTGTCGGTGGTAATGCGCGACAGGACTTCACCCACCCGCATGGTTTCAAAAAACCCCGCATCCAAAGTCAAAATATGAGAAAACGCCTGTTTTCGAATATCGGCAACCACCCGTTCCCCAAGCCAGGACACAAGGGAATAGCGACAATAGGTGGCAATGGTCAAAACCAGAATCACCCCAAACAGGGCAAACAGCGCCTGATCCAGCAAGCCGCCATTGTTGGTTGAAAACCCATCATCGACCAATGTCCTGAGACCAAGTCCCAAGGCCAGAACCGTCAAGGCCGCTGTGGTCAACGCCAGGACAGCGCCCGCAACGGCCCATCGATAGGGGGCCACATAGCGCCACAAAATGACCAAATCCCGAAGCACCCCACGGGGGCGCTCTCCGTCACTTTTCGTAGCGTTATCTGACATTGATGATGGTTTGGTCATATTTAGGCGATCCCGTTCTTATATTTCTAATATTTGGGCCAGTATTTGGCCGTAATGTAGTCCTTCGCGCGTCCAGATTCACCCTTATTTTCTAATATGTTCTGGGGGGCTTTCATCAAACTTGCTGTCACTCAGTTTAGACCCCTTGCAATCATCGTCCGATTTCGATAGAAAGAGCCCTCTTTTATACAGTTATTCGCCGCATTGCGGCCCAACGAGGCTTTCGCCATGAAAAAAGACATCCATCCTGATTATCACGAAATCACCGTGGTCATGACTGACGGGACCGAATACAAGACCCGCTCAACCTGGGGAAAAGCTGGCGATACCATGAAGCTCGATATTGATTCTAAATCCCATCCTGCATGGACCGGGGTTCATCGCCTGATTGATTCCGGTGGCCAGCTTGCCAAGTTCAACAAGCGCTTCCAGGGTCTTGGACTGAAGTCCTAGCCAAAAAAATAGCAAAAAATAAGGGCGGAAACCTGTTCCGCCCCCAAAAAAGGCTGGTTTGATTGACCGGCCTTTTTCTATTGGATTGTAATCAGTGAATAGTCAGGGATGGATCGCCATTCGTGCGATCTGGAATATTGGACGCATTGCCGGTCAATGCGTCGAGACGGGACACACGCTGATAAAATGCTTCGCTGCGTTCCATCAGTTCGACCAAATGTTCCGACAAACCCTTCAACGTGCGTTCGTCATTGCTGAACAGGACAGAACGCTGATCCAGCCGGTATTCATCGAGAAATTCTTCCATCTCGATCTCACCTTCATGAACTGCTCTGCGCGCTAAAAACCACGTCATAAGGTTTATCACCCTTGAAGTGAGCCGGGTTGTTTCCAGCGTCGTGCAGAGTTGCTCTGCGATGCCTAAGGAGGCACTATCAATTTTTTCTTCAAAGGCAATGTAGTCGCGCGATTCGATCAAAAGATCCATCGCTTCTTCAAAGGTTTTTGAGAAAATTTTGGGTGCGCCCTGTTCCTGCATTTTGTGCTCCCTACGCTTTACGCTTAATGGCACTTCGGATCCTAGCGGTTCCCAGCGCCCTCCAACTCTTCGAAAAGATTAACAGTTTCTTAACAAGAAATAAACCGCTCGGAGAGCAGATTCACGAAAAAAGTTCGTAATTAATAATGAATATCAATGTGTTAACCATATTTCACCGCGTAAGGACTGGGTTTCCGCCTCATTAAAAAAGACTTCGGGCCAATGTGCACCGAAGTCTTTTGCTGTTTTTTGCGAACCGGGGTTTTTGCGAACCGGGTTCCAAAAACATGGCCCACAATTATATGGCCCACAATTATAAAGAGCCGCCCCGCGCATTTGCCTGAGGCGACTCTTTTAATTATGAGCCTCGACCTGTTAAACCTTCCGGTCTCTTGTGACCGTATAACGGCGCAGAAAATGAGTCAAAACAATAGTTAGGTTTGGTTAACCATAATGGCCATCCCCCAATCCATCCCGCACACGCGCCCGGGCAAATGCAGAGAAAAAACCAAAAAAACAGCCGCCCCGAAGGGCGGCTGAAAGTTTAACAGGGAGGCGTCAAAAGGATTGGACTATGTCCAATGGGCAATTCTTGACGGGAATTGCGTAGGTATGAGAATAAGACGCATTGGTTAATCGCGCCTTAACAAACCACACATTTTTTCCGGTATTTGTTAAGGTATTGGGGCTAATCCCATATAATCCACCAATTTTATAAATATTATTTGCGAAAAATAGTTTCCGCGCTCATCCGATCATTTTGTTTTTGCCCAATGGCCGTCTCGGTCCGAGCAATTTCGGCCTTTAATTGCACGATATAATCAGTCAATTCTTCGATCGATAGCGTGTCAAATACCCGGGGCACCAAGCCTGTCGGCTTTTGGGGGGGGGCTAAATCTTCATCCATTGCATCAATTCTCCTGGAATTCTGCCGTTTTTACGGCCAGATGGCACATATGACAGAAGCATTTGTCCATCAGCCATAGAAACTATATGATGGTGCCAAGTCCATTGCCACATATGTGGCAGCGGCCCGGGCACGGAATCTTCAGAATCCGGCGCCCGGGTCTATTATTTTGAGCTCAAGCACCCAAATTTATTGATTAAGGAGGGAACATGGTTCTCCCACTCATGCCCAAAGCAACCGCCGTTTGGTTGATTGAAAACACAGCCCTGCAATTTAACCAGATTGCGGCCTTTACCGGCCTGCATGCGCTGGAAGTTCAGGCCATTGCCGATGAAGAGGTTGCCGTCGGCATTGTCGGCCTCGATCCCATCCCCAATGGGCAGCTGACGACGGAAGAAATCGCACGCTGCGAAAAAGACCCCGACACTGTTTTGGAAATGGCCATCCCAAAAACACCGCGCCCAACCCCAAAGACCAAGGGGCCGCGCTACACTGCTGTTGCCAAACGCCAGGAACGGCCCGATGCCATTGCCTGGCTGTTGCGCCACTATCCGGAACTGACAGACGGCCAGATTGGCAAGCTGGTTGGGACGACAAAAAGCACCATTAATGCCGTGCGCGACCGAACCCATTGGAAAGGGGCCAATCTTAAGCCCATTGACCCTGTGGATATTGGCATCTGTTCCTATGAAATTCTGCTTGAAGCCGTTCAGGTTGCCCGCAAGCGCGTCGCCCGTGCCGAAGAACGCGCCGCCCGGGAAGCGCGCAAGGTTGAAAGAGAAGCCGCCGCCGCCAAGGCCACAGCAGAAGCAGCGGCAGCAGAACCGGCGGGCAATAGTCAATCAAACGATGACACCCAGGACGACGCCAATAGCCAATAGCTTGGCGTTACCGGCCCCGGGTTAAGCCTTAGAAAATTTGCAAATGTAGCGGCTTGTGGTGGCCCCAAAATGGCCCCACAAGCCCGCGCATTTCAAAAGGCCCGCGCCGTCAAGCGGCTAGAAAGTCCGCGCCGTCAAGCGGCGACCAACCGCTGCAACTCGTCTTTTATTTTTAATTTTTTGCGTTTGAGATCAGCAACGATCTCTTCGTTTGGGTAAAGATGCCCGAGCTCTTCATTGATTTTTTTCTCAAGCCCGGCGTGATCGGTTTTCAACTCAGTGATGAGATTTTCCGAAACCATTCATTGCTCCTTGTCGCCATTACAATGTCGACAGGCTGATACACGCCCCGCCCAGTCCAACAGTGCCTGAATAACCAGGACACGGCGCGGAACCAACCGTCAAAGATATGCTACCCCAAACTTTTTATAACGCCAAGAGAAGCCAAGATTTTTTTTTATAATCAGAGGAGAATTTTCGAGAACTTCAGCGCATTTTCTGAGGCCAGGCCAGGAAAAGCCTGAAGAAGAATATCTGCGTAATCATTTGCCGTGGCGGTTTCAAAAGCAATCGCGCGTGCATCAAGATAGGTATCAAAATTTTTCGCAGCTGCCTTGGCTCGCTGATCCATCTCCAAAGCACCCGCCCCTGCTTTCTGGCCCCCGGCTTCCCGGCTGATGGCATTACACAGGATTAATTGTTCCAGATGTTCTGAATCAATTTCTGTCGCCTGAATATCGGCCCGAAGGGCCGTGCGCAGGCTTTCGTCCACATGATGAAAAGAATCCTTCATGCCCTGGCGCACAGCACGCAATCCCTTAACCACCTGTTCATGCCAATCTTCACTGGCCGACATCACCGCTTTCATTTCCCCATCATCCAGAACCCCCCTGCCGGTTTCGCCCAACCACAGGCAAAACAGCATGATGTTAACGTCGATGCCATGACGAGACTGGATATTCAAACACGCCTGTCCCACCCCATCGCAGCGATAGACCCTGAGGGCAAAGTCCCAAAAGGGATGTTCGGGAAATTCCATTTTTCACCTGTCTCCAAAAGAAATATCAAGCCCACGGGCCGTGCGCACCAGATCACCCTCAAGGTCAACCTTTCGGGTCACGGTCATGACATCGGCCAGATCAATATCCACGACCTTTCTATTTTGCCATGCGACCATACGCCCAAAGCCACCCTCGTGTACCAAATCCACCGCACGAACCCCAAAGGCAGACCCCAAAACCCGATCCGTGGTTGCAGGGGTGCCGCCACGCTGCACATGACCCAGCATGTTAAACCGCGTTTCGCGGCCGGTTACACTGGCCAGCTGATCGGCAAGATAATGACCGATCCCGCCATACCGGGTTTTTTCCTGCTCATTATGGATGGTGACTGCTTCGCCGGTTTCGGTCTGACAGCCTTCTGCCACCACCATCAATGCAAAATTACGGCCATAGGTTTTTTCGATGTCATTAATCTTTTGAACGATTGATGTAAGCGAATACGGAATTTCAGGAATTAAAATGATGTCCGCCCCACCAGCGATCCCGGCAGAAAGGGCGATATGCCCGGCATCCCGGCCCATCACTTCCAAAATCATGATCCGCGAATGGGACGCGGCCGTGGTGTGCAGCCGGTCCAGTGCCTCTGTCGCAACATTCACCGCCGTAATGTAGCCAATGGCGTTTTCTGTCCCCGCAACATCATTGTCGATAGTTTTTGGAATGCCCACCATATTGATGCCACCCTGGGCTGCCAATTTACCCAGGATGCGCAAAGACCCATCGCCGCCAATGGTGATCAACGCATCAAGGCCAAGCTTCTTATATCCAGCGATGGCCTCTTCGGAACGGTCTTTTATGCTGCCATCGGGCATCGGAAAAGCGAAGGGATCGCCGCTGGACGTCGTGCCAATCATCGTGCCCCCCATGCGAAGGGCTTCGCCTTGAAACATGTCGAGGGTAAGGTTGATGCTTTCGGGTGGGTCCGCCATAAGCCCGCGTGTGCCACGAAGAATCCCGACGATGTCCCAGTCATACGCTGTCACCCCACGGTGCACGATGGCACGAATGACGGCATTAAGCCCCGCGCAGTCTCCACCGCTGGTCAGAACCCCAATCCGCTTTTTATCTCTTACCTCAGATGCCACGACCCTGTTCCTGTGTTTGTAAAGCGCATCAAAACTTAATCCACCATAGCACGCTCATAACACGGGGGGGGGCCTTGCAACATCAGGCAAGGTCCAGACAGAAAATTAAAAATTAAAGTATCAGGCCCTGCGACCTGTGGGGGATTTCTTGTCGTACATGGCCTTATCGGCCTGTTCCAACATGTCCGAGGCATCTTCGCCACCTTGAAGGGAGTAGGCCCCAATGGAAATTTTCATGGAGACCTGTTGGCCATTCCAGTTTAGCGGCGTCTCAGCAATGGCCTTGGCCAGACTTTCAGCCTTTTCGCGGGCTTCTTTTTCCGAAGCATTGACTAAAATTGCCCCAAATTCATCACCGCCCAAGCGTCCGACGACATCGGATTCGCGCACCCCATGGCTTAGTATTTTGGCAATATGCATAATGGCGGCATCCCCCCCAGCGTGGCCGAGGGTGTCGTTGATCTGCTTCATATCATCGATATCAAAATACAAGACGCTGACCTCACCGCCATAGCGTTGGGCAAATGACAGCATCCGGGAAAGTTCGCGAACAAAGGCCCGGCGATTTGCCACCGGCACCAAGGCATCTTCATCGGCCAGTTTTTCAAGATAACTGACCCGCGCTTTGCCTTCTTGTAATTCCTGACGCAAGGCGCTGACTTCTTCCAAAAGGTGCATGATGGCATCGCGCACCTTTGGTGTGAATTCTTCTTCTGGGATGCCCAGAACCGATGTTGTATCCCCAACGGCACCTGTCTTTGCAACGCCTGCATCTTTTCCCACAGGGGTGGCACCGCGCGCGCGCGCGACGCCTGTGGTGCCTCTGACTGGTCGTGAATCACCGATTCGCATTGCAGTTTCGTTCCTATTCCAGACCCGATATGGCCCATTCAGGCCCAAGTCAACGTTACGGTTAATAAAGTCCTAGTCGCGAAATCTTAACCATGCGTTAAGAAAATAGCATAAACCCGCCATTTTCAACAGTTTCATGGGTATAAAAGACGCCGCAACCTTTCTCACCTCTGTTGTTGCCTTAAAAGCGCCCCTACCTATAATGGCCGCTTTCTTTTTACAGGGGGAACAGAAATGGCCACAACTACGCCACCTGTCGCCATCGTCATGGGCAGCCAGTCTGATTGGGCAACAATGCGCCATTGCGCAGACACCCTGAAGCATCTTGGGATTGCCCACGAGGTGAAGATCGTTTCCGCGCACCGGACACCATCGCGGCTTTATGAATTCGCGCGCGGGGCAAAAGACGAAGGCTTTCAAATCATCATTGCTGCCGCTGGGGGTGCCGCCCATCTGCCGGGCATGGCCGCCGCCATGACACCGCTGCCCGTGTTTGGCGTGCCCATCCGGTCCAAGGCCCTAAAGGGCATGGACAGTTTGCTGTCCATTGTCCAGATGCCCAAAGGGGTGCCTGTGGGAACCCTGGCCATCGGAGAAGCCGGTGCGGTGAATGCCGCATTGCTTTCGGCATCGGTATTGGCGCTGAACGATGACAAGATTGCATCTGCCCTTGATGCTTTCCGTGCCGAACAAACTGCAGCGGTAGCATTAACACCAACAGACACATAACCCTTTCCAAGCCGCGCCCAATGGCGCGCTCATTGAATTGCACCCATAAGCCATGAACGACATTCCTTTCCCTCCCATTTATCCGGGTGCCGCCATCGGTATCATTGGTGGCGGACAATTGGGCCGCATGACCGCACTGGCCGCCGCCCAGCTGGGCTACCGGGTTCATATCTACACCCCCGAAGCAGGCAGCCCGGCAGGTCAGGTCGCGACATCTGAAACCGTTGCCGCCTATGATGATGTTAAAGCCCTTGGTGAATTTGCCCGTTCCGTTGATGTGGTGACCTTTGAATTTGAAAACATTCCGGCCGCAAGCGCCCATGAAATTGTCAAACACACCCCCCTGCGCCCGGCACCCCATTGTCTGGAAATCACCCAGGACCGCGTGGTGGAAAAAACCTTTCTGAACAAAGCGGGCATTGCCACCACGCCGTTTGCCGCCGTTGGCTCTGCCGATGAACTGAGCACAGCCCTTGAAACCATCGGGCGGCCTGCGGTTTTGAAAACAGCCACCATGGGCTATGACGGCAAGGGCCAGGTGCGCATTGGTCCAGACACCGATGCAGCGGATGCATGGGCACAAATGGGCGGCGATGCCGGTATTCTTGAAGGCTTTGTGGATTTCGATAGCGAAATTTCCGTCATTCTGGCCCGTCAGGGAAAAGAACAATCGGCTGTTTTTGATGTGGTGGAAAACCGCCACGTCCATCACATTCTGGATGTCACCATTGCCCCCGCACCGATCCCCCCAATCAAAGCCATAGAAGCGACCTCAATCGCCGAGGCCGTTGCCGAAGCGCTGGATTTGGTGGGGTTAATTGCCGTGGAAATGTTTGTGACCTTTGATCACAAGATTTTGGTCAATGAAATCGCACCTAGGCCCCACAATTCCGGGCATTGGACCATTGATGCCTGCATCACCAGCCAGTTCGAACAATTCGTGCGCGCCATCTGTGGCTTGCCCCTTGGCAATCCGGCACGCCATTCCAACGCCGTGATGAAAAACCTGATTGGCGATGATGTCGATCATTTCGATGAGATGATCACCGATCAAAACGCCAAAATGCATCTTTATGGCAAAACAGAAGTCCGGGCCGGCCGCAAGATGGGCCACGTGACCAGGCTCTATCCGCTGGAAGCGGGCAAAGCCCCCGAATAAGCCTTATTGGCGCCTGTCCTGGCGGCCTTCGCGCAACCGGCCCAGCAATTCAAAGGGGTCCGGCAGGTCTTTGATCACCTTGCGCAGCTTTCCCTTGGCCTTTTCAATGGTCATGACATCTTCGATGCGCCGATCCAGAAAATCGCTGGTTGCTTTGAAATTTTCGGTTTCATCCCCCAGCCAGAACAACACCACTGCCGCCACCACGGCGGCCAGGGTTGCGCGCTTGGTATAAAAATTAAAATCTGTGGATGTGTCGCCAATGCCCCGCCACATGGCATCGACCGTGGCGTAGAAAAACTTTGCGCCCATGATCTGGTTTTGGGGCAATGCCAGCCACACCATAAGGGCGCGCACGGCTTCGCGTTCCGGTTCGCACTGTTGCAGGCGCAACGTGATGACGTGAATGATGCGCCCCCGAACACTCATGGCTTCCAGCGTTTCAGGGTTAAGGGCATCGATCATCCGTTGATCGGCAAGGCCTGTGTAATAGTCAGAAAATTCTTCGATGCCGCCCTGAAATGCCAGGGTCGAAAACGTGGCATCTAATCCCGCATCCTGAATGCCTGCGGCCAGCGCCTTGGCGCTCCACCCGTCAAACGGCACATGGGGCAGGGTTGCCTTCAGGATGGTTTGCCGCGCATTTGCAAGATTGTCTGAACTGCTCATGACACCCTTTATGAGTTTAGCTGGCTCCGCTATCGGCTTCATCTTCTTCGGATTCAAGGCGCAAGGGATTGCGTTCAAATTCTTCATTGAATCCAAATAGCCTGAGATCGGTGATCTGCATGGGATATAAAACCCCGTCCAGATGATCGCATTCATGCTGGAGCACCCGGGCATGAAACCCCTTTGCTTCGCGTTTGATGGGGTTGCCATCAAGGCCCACCCCGGAATAACGGATATGGGTAAAACGCGGCACAATGCCCTGCATGTCTGGCACCGAAAGACAGCCTTCCCAGCCGAATGCCTTTTCATCGCCAATGGGCTCGATCACCGGATTAATCAGAACTTCCAGGTTCCTGACCGGTTCTTCGGTGTATTCCTCTGTGGGCGGGCTGTATTCTTCCTCATCACTTTGGGGAATGTAAAAAATCACCACCCGGTAGGGCACATAGACCTGAGGAGCCGCAAGGCCGGCACCCCGGGCGTCGACAAGGGTTTCCGCCATATCGCGCACCAGCGCGTGGACAGCGGGGGCCTTGGGGTCTTCGACCTCTTGGGCCCGTTCACGTAAAATTGGGTTGCCCATCCGGGCGATTTTCAAAATAGCCATGGCCGCAATATGGCGATCAACCCTGATCAGGTAAAGCCTAGATCGCGCCATTGGCCTATATCACGCCCCAAACCCCAAAAAAGGCGACATTTAGGGGTGCTTTACCCTTCCCATGGCTGATAAAAGGTGATAAAAGCGGCGTTCCTTGGGGCCAAAGTTTGGCAACCTGGAATTAACACATTGATTTTATGATATTTGTTCACCCTGAACGCAATCATTGAACACAACAAAAGGCAGGCCATTTCGTGCTCGTAACCGTTAAAGATAACAACGTTGATCAGGCGCTGCGCGCCCTCAAGAAAAAAATGCAGCGTGAAGGCGTCTACCGCGAAATGAAAATGCGCCGCAGCTTCGAAAAACCATCCGAAAAGCGCGCACGCGAAAAGGCAGAAGCCGTTCGCCGCCACCGCAAGCTCATGCGCAAGCGCATGGAACGCGAAGGATACTAGGCCCGTATCCAAATGTTTAGAAAGCCGCCTTTAACAGGCGGCTTTTTTTATGGCCCGGATCGATACGGACACCCCCTGATCAAACTACCATCTGCACCCCTGCTTCCCATGCCCAAACTTTAGAACGGGGGGTCCGGGGGTTTTTGGGTGAGGCAACCCTGTGCTATGGTTTTTCGACCCATGAGGGATTAGGGAGAGAGACCATGCAACGCACACTTCAATTACGCCGGAATATTTTGGGGATGGTCCTGATTGCCCTGCTGGTTCTGGCCCCCGGCCTTTCGGCACCCACTGCTGCCTACGAGCCCGTGGATGCCGAAAAACTGATCAAGGGGTGTGATATAGCGCCCTATAAAGGCATGGCCACAACAGCCCAAATGGCAACTGACATATTCAAGTCAATTGCATGCTTAGAGAATGTCTTTCTCGATCAGGTGGAGATCATGTTTGATCCGAAGCAACTTTCCCGAAAAAAAGCACACAAGAAATTAATACAGCTGCGCGAATCCTCACTCTCTTTATACAAGGCTATTTATTTGGAACATAAAGGGTGTATGTGCGGCACCATTGGCTATCTCGGCTACCCAAACGCAACATTACGGATACTCCAAAATCTGATTCGCCAAACAATTAAACAAAGAAATTCATATCGCAACCAGATTAAAAAACGCAAAAGATAAAGGCTCTCCATATCTTATTTCCCATTCAATGATGGCCCCATATTTCGTGCTCTTCTTCTGAGGCTTTCCTTTTGCTTCTCTGAGAATTTCAATGTATTGATCTTGACGATTCGTTCTTTAACAATCTGATGCCTTAGCGCCGTTAATTTTCCAGATTTAATGGCCTCATCAATATCAGCCCGCGTCCGCGACCCAAGGCTACCATCAACATTCAACTTGCTCCCCGTAACCTTATTAAGGGCGGCCTGAAGCTGCATAACACCATCATCTTGGCCCTGATTAACCGCCCCATCGAACACCTGCTTGGCAAGCTCTGGATCAGATATCTGTTCTAAACCAACGTCCTTGATAAAAATTTTCCTATAAATACGACGCGCTTCTTCTGCACTTACCTGACGCAAGCGTTGATCTAATTCATCTTTTGTCAGGGTGTTACCCTCACGTTTTTCATATTCCCTCAGGGTCGATTTTTTAATGCCACGCATTGAAGGATCATCTGGGTTAAAGAGCCCCTCTCTTCCCAAGACACCATCAATAATTTTTTCCCAATGATCTCCCTCCACTAATGGACGATCGGGTGCATTTTCCGCACCCTTCATGTCTGCCTTTTGGCTTTCGCTCAGGATCGTGCCGGGGGGCAGTAACGTGGTGGGCGCCTGTAACGTGTCGGGGGCAATCTGTTGCGGTGCCCGCTTCGGGTAAAGCTTGCGCAGCGCCATGGCTTCTTCTTTGATCCCGGATGGAAAATCAATGCCATGATCATCAAGGGCTGCAAGCATCATGGTGCGCCCGGATTTTTCCAGCCACGTGCCCTCTTGGAGATCG
>JABIXC010000019.1 GCA_018666775.1 Rhodospirillales bacterium
ATTGCCTGCCCCATCTAGTATCTAAAAATTCAAAAATATAATTTTCAGACGGGGCATCTACTGTATGTGGGTACGACCCCCCGAAAGGTAGCGGGGGGTGTTTCAAAAGGGGGTACGGGGTCTCAAAGGTCACCTGTTCATGCAAAAGCAATAGCAAACTAATTCAGCCCTTTTAGATGACCTGAATATCCTCGTGTGGCTTCACGTAAGGCATTGAAAACAAACCTATTTTACGATCTGGCGTTTCTCTATTTTAAGGCCAAATTATATCTATATATCAATAGGTTGTAGGTCGCTACCACGGGCCTTTTCTGCAACCTAAACGCTAGGCACAATTGACAACACCTGGGCATGGGAACAGACATTCTGTATGAGAAATTGTCTGACGTCAGCGCCTACGGATGTTGTCGTGTGTCAGGAGGGTGTCCCTTCCAAAAAGCAGGTTTCTGGGGAAGGGTCCAGATAGTAGTTCATTGGTGCAAGTATCTATAATACGGAGATGAAACCACCACTGCCGTCCCACTATTTTCCTACTGGAATAAAACAATGGCTCAGACATTTCCAGCTAAGCCATTAAAGAATATTGTGGGTAATAGAGGGCTCAAACTCACGACCCGCTGATTAAGAAATATATAACGACGGACACGAGCGATCCTAGACCACAGGCGCGGTAAAGACCTTGGGATCGTAGGCAATGAATGACATCCCCCAGCTACCGACCCGCATAAATGGATAAAATTTTAGCCGGGGATATTTTTCACAGTATTCGTTAAAAGCAAGTGCAGTGCCAAAATTCAGGCCGTCAGAAAATGTCCTCCAGAAATCATCGAGGTACAAAATCGTTCCCGGCTGCACAAGAGGTTCAATAAACTCAAACACAGACACTGCCGATTCATGCAGGTCACAATCAATATTGATAAAAATCGGGCGATTGGGCTTCTCTAAAAACTCCTGTTGAAGTTTTTTGGTAAGGCTTTGATCATAAAACCCTGGGATCGTCGTAACCCTGTCGGCCTTGATCCCCTGGTTGTGAATGGAAGCAATAAAATCTTCTTCGGTTATCGTCAGTTCACCAGTTGTCGGAAAACCCTGGAAACTATCGAAAGCATAGAAATCCATATCTTTGATATGCCATTTTAACGATTTGGCCAATGCCATCCGCATTGAGCCCGCACCGCAGCACCCGAATTCATAATAATCGCCGGGCGTGTCGAAGACGAGAAGCGCCATAGCGGTATCATAAAAATTATGCCACTCCCGGTCCTTTGAACATGCATTGAGGCGCGGAAGATTGCTTTTGTCCCAACCTTCGAATTCATCCGCATGATGGGGAAATCTGTCGACATAAAACGAGTTCATCTCTAATGCATGGCCAGTACCACCCAAGCCCATGCCTTCCCCTGAACGCGCCTCGAGAGCAGCTGAACGCGCCTCGAGAGCAGCAACAGTACGTTCAAGTTTTTGAATCGTTTTACCGTATTCCTCGACAAGATATTCGAGTTTCATAATTGCCTTGGTACTGCCATTGGCGAGCTTACTCAGATATAAGCTTCTCAGAGCCTTTATTAATTTCATTTACAAGTACCTTTATCAAAATCTTTAATCGTTAAAAATTAGATCATTTGCGGAATTTCTACAAACCGCAAATGCGGGATCCCGGATCAACCTTCGCATTGACGTCGTACGGATTTGCATCACATCTCTACACCACTGCGCCATCCGGACACACTCCTCCTATCCTTGCCGCCTTACCAATAATTTTCTCGGCCTGCGCCGGAACAGGCTTCACGGGGCCCCGCCACTTCGGCCAATTGACCCTTGACGTATCGGCCAGAGCGGACAACTTTAGCCCCGATCTTAACTCGCTTCTCAAGGTCGGACATCTGAGAAGAAAGTGTGGACGTCTGTTGTGAGTGCACTAGAAACCCTCCAACCTAATACTTAATATTAAGCGAATATTTATTTGGTTGTAAGCAGCTTGACATTCGAATGTGATAGATCCTTTGGTTCCATCACCGAATATTGTCCATCGGCGCTTTTCCAGACAACCCGATAAAATTCGGCTGCATATTTTTCGATCGTCGTATTGATGTGGTAAATATCGTGAGCCTTGGTCATCGGGTCGGTCAGGATCAGCGGCGTGCCGACCTGTTTCATCTTTGCAATAAAATCCTCCTTTGACTTGATCTTGGCATAGTCGGTCCGAGCGCCTAGCCACAACATGTTGGCGGATACGACTGCAAATCCCGGATATGAAAGCGTCGCCGTTGTGGGCGGATAGTGCTGGCGTAGATAACGGGCCTGACCGAAATAGCCGATATCCTTTCCCGGCCATTCGGAGTGGTACACGTCGGGCAGGTTGATCAGCAGCAGGCCGCCCACTACGGCGCCAGCCATGAGCGGTCGAAACCGGTGCATTTCGTTGCGCTTCCATGCCGCGGCGCAGATCAGGGCACCACCGCCCAGCGCGAGGAAACGGACCCGACCGTCTGGATTCCAGTCAAGCCACACGGTCGCGGCCAGCACCGCCGCAAACATGGCTAAAATCCACCAGCGCCGAAGTCGTGCAACCGTCGCCCACAGGCCGATGGTCGCCAGCATCATCACCTCCAGCAGGTGATACAGGTAGTAGCCGGGAAAACTGATGGTGAGAAGGTAAAGCCCAATATCTGCCGGCCATATCAACAGGACCAGCAGCAGTCGCCACTGTTTTCGTCGGGCCAACTCGACGATGCCGGCGATGACAAAAAATAAAATAATAAGGGAAACGTGCCTGAGCGGGATCGGTAGTCCGGTATAGCCGACTGCGGGAATGCGGGTGCCGAAAGCCGACATCATGTCCGGTATCGTGCGCTTGACCGTATTGCGCCAAACCATCTGGCCAAAGCGGCCAGGGTTGCGCGCGATCGCGCGTAAAACCGAATGCTTATTTTCGGCCGCTGTGCCGAAGGCCTTCTCGCTAGCGACCTTGGCTGCAGCGGCCTTTTCGAAGTCTAATTTACCTGCGGTTTCTTCCGAGCTGAACAGGACCTGGTTCGCGGCCTCGAAGGTGTCATAGAGTTTGCTCTCGGCACCGAAAATATAGGAGCCGGATTGTAATCCATATACACCGATATAGGGGGCGATACAGGCTGCGGGAAGGGCGATCATCAGCAGGGCGGCGTGAACCGTGCGCCGAGACAGCAGCGGGCGTGTGACCAGCACGGCGGCAAGCAGGGCCGAGGCGGCAAAGATCAGGTCCGGTCTCGACATCAGGCACAGGGTGCTCATGATTGCCATCCCGACCAGTGCCGAACGTTCCTGGGTGCGGGCGTAGCGGAGCACCAGCCACAAAGTCAGCCCTACGAAACTGGCAAAGGTCCAGTAGCTTGGGTTGGGTAGCAAAATGGTATAGATGGGCAGCGCCGTGAACAGCGCGACCAGCAGCAGCGCCGGGGCAAGCTTTCGATGTTCCAGTTCGCGGCCCACCAGCCAGGCACCGGCGAACAAAAGTGAGTAGCCAAGAATCCGCCCGACCATGTCTGCAGCAATCAGCCAATATTCGGAGGCAGGCATGAAAGGAAAGATCACCGCATAAATGATGGCAATAATCGGCCCACGTGGGTAGGGCCATAGCGAATGATGGAGGAAGAGATCCTTGCCCCCGGCGACGTAGATGACCTCGTCCCAGTAATTGATCTGGGTCGTATGTGGCAGCAGGTAGGTGGAATTGAGAACGAAGCCGAGTGCGAAAAGGGCGGTCAACGTAACCGGGATGTACAGCCGATTGCGGCCTATGATAGAGAAAGTGGAATTCATGGCGACTCCCTTTCTGTCCGCCGTCATATAGGATGGGACATCTGGCGGCCTGACCTAAGAGAAGGCTGACACATTTGGTTGATCATATTAAACCCCATTCTACAACCCAAACGCTAGGGCAGATTGACAGCTTCCAGATATTGGAACAGAATTTGTTGATGAAAAACCTAACCGCCACAATCTGCCTAACCCTTGCTGTGCTTGTTGGAAGTACGGGGGTATCTTGGAGTGCTGATTTCCAAAAGGGTTTTGAGGCTTCAAAAAGTGGGGACTACGCCACCGCTTTGCGTGAATGGTCACCCCTTGCCAAACAGGGACTTGCTGCCGCCCAGTTCAATCTGGGTTTGATGTACGCCTTTGGACGAGGTGTTCCACAGGACTATAAAGCTGCGGTGAAGTGGTACAGACTTGCTGCCGAACAGGGAGATGCCGATGCCCAGAATAATCTGGGAAATGCTTATGGAAGAGGACAAGGGGTCATACAGGATAATGTCTATGCCCATATGTGGTTGAACATCGCCGCATCATCTGGGGACAAGGATGCGGTCAAAAATAGAGACATCGTTGCGGGGAAGATGACGCCCGCCAGAATAGAAGACGCACAGAAACTCGCCCGTGAATGCGTTCGTAAAAAACACACCGGGTGTTGAGTAAACCCCCACTCAGGCTCCCCTCCCAGACATTTTGTGCCATGCCTCTCTTACAAATACATTCAGGAAAGGCAAACAACTAAAAAATGGTCCCAGGTCTGACCTCTGGCTGCGCTGGTGCGACGGCGGTTTGATTGAGTGGGCAACAGCAGTCGCACGGCGATCTTGCCTGCTCCATCTAGCACCTAAAAATTCAAAAATATAATTTTCAGACGGGGCATCTACTGTATGTGGGTACGACCCCCAGAAAGGTAGCGGGGGGTGTTTCAAAAGGGGGTACGGGGTCTCAAAGGTCACCTGTTCATGCAGAAGCAATGACCACTAGCAAACACCAGTTTTTCCTACTGACTGTACCCTATATGTACCCTATGGAGCAAAGGCCCAGCGGAGATACCCGCTAAGCCTTTGAAATATATGGTGGGCGATGACGGGCTCGAACCGTCGACCCGCTGATTAAGAGTCAGCTGCTCTACCAACTGAGCTAATCGCCCATATCCGGGCATGCCCGGAAGGGCTTGGATATAGCAACTGGTTGGGGGTTTGTCGAGCGATTGGTGCGGGGGCAAATAAAGCGCTACAGGCTGTCTGTCTGGCCCGAGCGGCCGATGATGACATCGCGGTGGACATTCACCCCAATCAAGATGCCAAACCCTACCAGCAGCGTCATCATGGACGTCCCACCATAGGAGATTAGCGGCAATGGCACGCCGACCACGGGCACCAAACCCATCACCATGGCAATGTTGATGAAGACATACAGGAAGAAGGTCGCCGTCACCCCAATGGCCAAAAGCCTGCCAAACTGGCTTTGGGCATGAAGGGAGATGAAAAAGCCATAGACGATGACAAACCCATACAGGGTTAACAAGACCACGCCGCCGGTCAGGCCAAATTCTTCGGCCAGCATGGTAAAGATGAAATCGGTCTGTTTTTCTGGCAGGAAATTAAGATGCGCCTGAGAGCCCTGCATAAAGCCCTTGCCGAAAAGCCCGCCGGAGCCCAAAGCGATCTTTGATTGCAAAATATGATAGCCCGCCCCCAGGGGATCGGATTCCGGGTCCAGAAAGGTCAGGATGCGGCGTTTTTGATAGAGTTTTAAAACCTGCCAGGCGACCGGAACAATGGCCAAAACCACCCCGAACAGCACGCCAAATTTCCACAAACGTACCCCAGCCATGAAAAACATCGCCGTGGCCACCATCAACAGCATGATGGCCGTGCCCAGATCGGGCTGGCGCAGAACCAGTCCTGCTGGAACCAGAACCATAAACATCGGCCACAAAAGATAGCGAAATTTGCCAATAGCTTCTTCGGGCAAAGCATGGAAATACCGCGCCAATACCACGATCACGGCAATTTTCATCACCTCTGAGGGTTGAACATTCATAAAGCCAAGGTTGATCCAGCGTCTGGCCCCCATGCCGATGTCGCCAAAAAATTCCACCGACACCAACATCGCCAACGCCACCAGATAAATGGCATAGGCGTAGCGCAGCCAAATTCGAATATCCACCAGCGCCAATCCAACCATTAAAACAATGCCAACCCCAAAACGCACCAATTGCCGCGATGCCCAGGGATCAAAACTGCCGCCACCGGCGGAATAGAGCATGGCAACCCCAATGGCCCCGATCATGGAAAGGATCAACACCAGCCCCCAATTGATATGCAGGAGCTTTTGACCCAAACCCATTTCCGGTTGTTTGTAAAATCCGCTCAGCATCGCTAATCCGCCTGTGCTTTTTTGGCGACTTTTTTGGGCGCTTTGCTTTTTTTGTTATCGCTACGCTTCAGGGCTTCGCGCATGATATCGCGCGCGATAGGCGCTGCTGCCGTAGAGCCCCCGCCGCCATGTTCCACCACCACAGAAATGGCAAAGCGCGGCGCATCGACCGGGGCATAGGCCACAAAAAGGGCATGATCGCGGTCTTTCCATAATCGTTGTTTGTTTTTAAGCACATCGCCTTCACGCTCTGCCATGGAAATCCGCTTGACCTGGCTGGTTCCGGTTTTGCCAGCAAGACGCCATTTATCTTCTTTGATGCGTGCCCGATATGCCGTGCCGCGCGGGGAATTTGAAACCGCAAACATGCCCTGGCGAATCACGTCCATAGACTCTTCTGAAACACCGATATCATCGAATTCAGACAATTTTGGGGGTTCTTCGGATTCAACGCCACCCACCAATGGGGAACCATCTGGGCCATCTTTAGAGGCCACTTCAGATAACGCCGCCACAACCCTTGGCACGACTGCGCGGCCCCCGTTGGCAATGCGCGCCGTCATCACCGCAAGCTGTAAGGGCGTCGACAAAACAAACCCCTGGCCAATGCCCGCCACCAAGGTTTCGCCCAATTGCCACGATTTTCCTAAAACTGCCCGCTTCCAGCCCCGGCTCGGCATCAGTCCCGGCTTTTCACCCGGCACATCAATGCCCAGTTTTTTGCCCATACCAAACCGTGCCGCCATGGCCGAAATCCGATCAACGCCGACCCGTTTAGCAATGTCGTAGAAATAAATGTCGCATGATTGTTGCAAGGCACCGATCAGATCAAGATGCCCATGGCCATGTTTCTTCCAACAATGAAACCGCACATTGCCAAGCTGGACATAGCCTTTGCAAAAGGTCGTGTGGGCAGGCGTTATGACGCCAGCTTCGAGCGCGGCCAAGCCCACGATCAGCTTGAACGTGGAACCCGGCGCATATTGCCCGGCAATGGCCTTATTGGTAAGCGGCGCCCGGTTATTGCCGATCAGCTCGCGCCAATAATCCTTGCTCACCCCTTTGTTAAAGGCATTGGGATCAAACCCCGGTGCCGATGCCAGCGCCATAATATCGCCGTTGTGGATATCCATGACCGCGACCGAGGCACTGTTATCGCCCAGCCGCTTGTGGGCGAATTCCTGAAGCCCCATATCGATGGTCAATGCCAGTTCATCCCCTGGCTGGCCTTCTTTGCGGGAAAGTTCACGGATGACATGGCCAACGGCATTGACCTCCACCTCTGAACGCCCGGCGCGGCCACGCAGGCTTTCGTCGTGGATTTTTTCAACACCGTTTTTGCCAATCCGGAAAGACGGCAATCCCAAAAGCGGGTCCCCGGTTAATTCCTTTTGGGAAACAGCTCCAACATAGCCAACAAGATGGGCCGTCGCTTCGCCCCATGGATAAAACCGGGTTTGGCCCACTTCTATATGGACCCCCGGCAGGTCCGGGGCGTTGACCTCTATCTTGGCCACGTCTTTCCAATCAAGGTTTTCACGCACCGTGACCGGGCCAAAATTGCGCTTGCGCCGAATTTCCTTAAACACCCGGCGGCGGTCATAATCATCTAGGTGAATGATTTTGGAAATGCGATCCAGCGTGCCCTTAACATCAGGGCTGCGTTCGCTGACCAGAATAAGCCGGTAATTTTGCTGGTTTGCGGCAATTTCAACGCCATTGCGATCGAGGATGCGCCCGCGCGGTGGCGCCAAAAGACGCAAATTTATCCGATTGTCATCGGCCAGAGTCTTGTAACGCTCGGCCTCGACCACTTGCAGGTAATACATGCGTGCGGCCAAAGCAGAAAACAGCATAAGTTTCCCGCCTGCCAGTAGAACCGCCCGGCGTCCAAACAACCGGAACCGATCCTGATCACGTATCATGCCAATCCTCGCTGGGCATAACCCGATGGGCAAGATGAAGCACCGAGGTCACCAATGGGTAAACCGCAAGGGTGAGCAAAAACTGGAACAGGGCCGCTTTTGGAGAGATCACCACCCCACCCAAAAGGCTGGCAATGGTCCAATTCAGAACACTTGCACCACCGGCCACAAGCATGAACCCCCACCACACCAATCCAAATGATTTGTGATGGAAAAAACGCCGCTGGGATGCAACCACCCCATAGACCAAAAGCAAAACCACCGTGCCTGTGCCCATCAAGGCACCGGTCAAACTATCTTGAACAAGGCCGATTAAAAAAACCGCAACTGGGGGCAAAAACCGGGGGGAATGAATGGCCCAGAAAAAGACCGATGCCAAAACCAGCATCGGCGTGATCACCGCGTAGCCGGGAATGGGAATTGGCAACACAACCAAAAAAACGAACATCAAGCCGATCCCCGATGGCACCAAAGCACGGGCCCAAAGATCAAGCTTTTGCCAGAACTGCGTTCTCATCTGGTTTTCCGCAATTTGCTGGGTTTCTTGCTGGATTTTTGGCCGGGTTTCTTGCCTTCTGGGGGCAGGACATTTTCATAATCAACGATTTGGAGATATTCCAGCTTGCTGAGTTCCACAAAGGGGCGGACCCGAATAACCCCGTTTTCAACGGAACTGATCTGACCCACGCCAATGCCCGGCGGGAATACCCCGCCGTGACCCGATGTCACAATCCGCTGGCCTACTTCCACATTGGTGTTTTCAGGTAGAAAAACAATCTGGGGGCGTTCCGAATTATCGCCTGCCAAAATGGCCCGCGTACGGTTTTCGGCAATAACAACCGGGACACGAGAATTAAGATCCGTCAGAATAAGAACCCGGGCAGAATGCTCTCCGGCTTCGCTGATGCGGCCAACCATGCCGATGGTCGTCGTCACGGCCTGTCCTTTGGCCACCCGGTCGCTGCGGCCCGCATTGACCAGAACACTTTTGATAAAGGGCCCCCGGCCATCAGCAATCACCCGCGCCGTCACAAAGGACTTTCGCCTTGGGCCTTTAAAGTTCAAAAGATTGCGAAAGGAAACATTTTCATTGGCATATTGCAGGGCCACCCCGTGCCATCCGCGCAGACGGCCCACTTCTTCTTTGAGGCGTATATTTTCATCGCGAAGGGCCGCCAATTCGCGTAAATGCGCAATGGCCTTATCCGTTGCTGCAACAGGGCGTGCCACCGCGTCCAGAATTGGGGTCGCAACATCGGCAATGGTGGTGCGAAAGCGTTCTACGACGGCCACCCCACCGCGATCGGTTAGCATCAAACCCAGGGCCGCAAAGATCAGGGACGCAAGCGCAAACCGCTGGCCCGTTCCCTTGAAAGGAACGGCCAATCTTGCGATCAGACCTGGCCTCCGGAATTCCATTTAATCCTGCTCCACTTTCCCCAATACGCTGTTACGGCCCAATGCGTTCCTAATAACTGGAACTCAAGACATCTTTCAGGGTTTTCATTTCTTCCAATGCGCGCCCGGTCCCAAGAACGACACAGGAAAGGGGTTCATCTGCAATTGAAACCGGCAGCCCCGTGGCGTGACGCAACACAAAATCAAGATTGGACAAAAGTCCGCCGCCACCGGTCAGGACAATGCCCTTATCCACAATATCAGCCGCCAGTTCAGGCGCTGTGTGCTCCAAGGCAACCTTAACCGCTTCTATAATGGCACTGACCGGTTCTGCCAGACTTTCTGCAATTTGGCGCTCAGATATAATCAGTTCTTTCGGCACACCATTCATAAGATCGCGACCCTTGATCTCCATAACCCGGCCTTCTTCACCATCAGCAGGAGGACAGGCTGAACCAATTTCTTTTTTGATCCGCTCAGCAGAGCCTTCACCAACCAACAGGTTATGATTGCGCCGGATATAGGCAATGATGGCTTCATCCATTTTATCGCCACCAACGCGGACACTTCTGGAATAAACAATCCCGCCAAGAGACAATACCGCCACTTCCGTGGTGCCGCCGCCAATGTCCACCACCATAGAGCCCGTTGGCTCGGTCACGGGCAAATTGGCCCCAATGGCAGCCGCCATGGGTTCTTCGATCAAGAACACCCGGCGCGCGCCAGCGCTTTCAGCAGATTCCTGAATGGCCCGGCGTTCCACGGCCGTAGAGCCCGATGGCACACAGACAATAATTTGAGGACTGGCGAAGGAACGCCGGTTGTGCACTTTGCGAATGAAGTGCTTGATCATTTCCTCGGCGATTTCAAAATCAGCGATAACCCCATCGCGCAAGGGACGAATGGCTTCGATGTTGCCGGGCGTTCGGCCCAACATCATCTTTGCCTCATCACCCACGGCCAGAACCTGTTTTCGGCCCTTGACGTTGGCGATGGCCACCACGGAGGGTTCATTCAGCACAATGCCCCGGCCCTTCACATAAACAAGGGTATTCGCCGTGCCAAGGTCAATGGCCATATCGGCCGATAGCATACCAAGCAATCTGGAAAACATGTTTCCTCACTTCTTTCCAATGCGGCACCCCCCAAGAAGCGGCACCTGTGTCATCCCTGATTAAGCCGACAGTGCAGAAACTGCCTTTTCTCGCTTAACCAAAAGTTTGTTGAGCGCATTTACATAAGCCCGCGCTGAGGCCACTAACGTATCTGTATCTGCGCCCTGGCCATTGACCGTGCGCCCCTGTTCTTCAAGACGCACCGTCACCTCCGCCTGCGCATCGGTCCCCCCGGTAACACCATGAACCTGATAAAGCTGCAAAGTCGCCTCATGGGGGAACAATTCCCGAATGGCCCGAAAGGTTGCATCAACCGGTCCATCGCCATGGGCAAGGGTGGTTCTTTGATCCCCATCAACGATCAAAACCAGCTCAGCCGTCTGTGGGCCTTCGGTGCCGCAATGGATATTCAGGCTTTCGACCTGAATATGGTCATTGGTCCGAACCGCTTCATCCCCAACCAACGCCAAGAGATCTTCATCGAAGATTTCCTTTTTCTTATCGGCCAGTTCCTTGAAACGATTGAAGGTATCTTCGAAGACTTCCTTTTCCAGCTCATACCCTAAATCCTTCAGCTTGCTGCCAAAGGCATGGCGGCCGGAATGTTTGCCCATCACCAGTTTTGATTCTGTCAGGCCAACATCTTCGGGGCGCATGATTTCATAGGTTTCGGCGTGTTTGAGCATGCCGTGCTGGTGGATACCCGATTCATGGGCAAAGGCATTGGTCCCAACAATGGCCTTGTTGGGCTGCACCACAAAACCGGTGATGGCAGAAACCAGCCTGGATGCCCGCATGATCTGGGTGGTGTCCACCCGGGTTTCAAAAGGCAATACATCCTGGCGTGTTTTAAGCGTCATGACGATTTCTTCTAATGCCGCATTGCCGGCACGTTCGCCCAACCCATTGATGGTGCATTCCACCTGACGGGCACCGGCCTTAACAGCGGCCAGGGAATTGGCAACCGCCAAACCCAAATCATTATGGCAGTGAACGGAAATGACCGCTTTGTCGATGTTTGGGACGCGGTTCATCACCATGGCAATCAAATTGCCAAATTCTTCCGGTATGGCATAGCCAACGGTATCGGGAATGTTGATGGTGGTCGCACCCGCATCAATGGCGGCCTCGATACAGCGGCACAGAAAATCATGCTCGCTGCGCGATCCGTCTTCGGGGCTCCATTCAATGTCATCGGTGTATTTGCTGGCCTCTGTAATCGAAGAAATGACAGCGGCGTACACGTCTTCTGGTTCCATCTGCAATTTGTATTTCATATGCAGCGGAGACGTCGAAATGAAGGTGTGGATGCGTTTGCGCCCAGCTGATTGCAATGCTTCGGCAGCGCGTTGGATATCGCCCGAATGGGCCCGGGCCAAACCACACACAATTGAATTTTTTACGATATTGGCAATCCCGCGCACGGCTTCGAAATCACCGTTGGATGCGATGGGAAAACCGGCCTCGATCACATCAACCCCCATTTCCTCCAAAACCTCGGCAATGCGAAGTTTCTCGGCATGGGTCATAGACGCACCGGGGGATTGCTCACCATCGCGTAACGTGGTGTCGAAAATGGTTACTTGACTGGATTCTATACTTTTGCTCATGGGTCTTTCCTTACGACGAAAGGCTGTAGATCAATTCCTATAATCCCCCCAGGCGACGACAAAAATCGCGGCTCAGGGGCGCCTAAGTCGTAGTCCCAATCCAGTAGTTTTCACAAATGCGTTCAAGGCGTCATACAGGCCGAAGTCAGACACGCAAAAGCCGCCCATAACAGGGGCAATCGCATCACAAGGCATTCCGGCACTGCACTTCATCATCAAATTGTGGGTCCACCGCCTTTAATTTGGCACCTACCCACCCTTTTCTTAACTGTTCAATCAGGGCAAATTTTACCCGAAAATCCGCTAACCACCGCTAATATTGTCTTTTTTTTTTAGCGGGTACTCTCTTAAGAATTCATAAAAACCTTAAGAAAACTGGTTAACACCCTATTTCTACGACCCTTTCTGTACATTCTGCAATGGGCAAATAACCCTCAGCCACATTTTCTTTTAGTCAAAAACCGACAAAAAAGCCCCAAAATGCCAGCAAAAGAAAAGGCTGCGGCCCAAAGACCACAGCCTGATCTGGCTTCAAATGTTTCGAAGCGTTAGTTCTTGGACTTATCCACAAGCCGATCTTTGGCAATCCACGGCATCATATCGCGCAGACGTTGGCCCACTTCTTCGATGGGATGCTCGGCTTCACGCCGGCGCATGGCCTTGAAGCTGGGCTGGCCTGCCTTGTTTTCCAAAACCCAATTGCGCACGAATTCACCGGATTGAATTTCGTTCAAAATGTCTTTCATCCGCGCTTTGACATCTGGGTCAATCAAACGAGGCCCACTGACATAGTCACCGTATTCCGCTGTATTGGAAATTGAGTAACGCATGTTGGCAATGCCGCCTTCATAGATCAGATCAACGATCAATTTGACCTCATGCAAACATTCAAAATAGGCCATCTCTGGTGCGTAGCCCGCTTCGACCAAGGTTTCAAACCCGGCCTGAATCAGACTGGTCAACCCGCCACAGAGAACGGATTGTTCCCCGAACAAATCGGTTTCACATTCTTCGCGGAAGGTGGTCTCGATAATCCCGGAGCGGCCACCGCCGATGGCCGATGCATAGGAAAGCCCGATGTCGTGGGCATTTCCCGAAGGATCTTGATCCACGGCAATCAAACAGGGAACGCCGCCACCCTTTTGGTATTCGCCCCGAACGGTATGACCCGGACCTTTAGGCGCAACCATGAAAATGTCCAGATCAGGACGGGCTTCGATCAGCTTGAAATGGATGTTCAAGCCATGGGCAAATGCCAGGGCCGCACCCTTTTTCATGTTGTCCTTAAGATCGCTGACATAAAGGTCTGCCTGCAATTCATCGGGCACCAGGACCATAACCACATCGGCCCATTTGGCCGCTGCCGCCGGGGTCATCACCTTAAGCTTTTCACCCTTGGCCTTGGCCGCAGACTGGGAGCCAGAACGCAGCGCAACGGCCACCTCCTTAACACCAGAATCTTTCAGGTTCAGCGCGTGGGCATGGCCTTGAGAACCATAGCCGATGATCGCGACCTTCTTCTTTTTAATCAGATTAACGTCCGCATCCCGGTCGTAATAAACACGCATGGTTCAATTCCTTCAAAGTTTGCTTAGTAATTTAAATAAATTTTGGCTGTAACGTAGGCCCCTTATGGGCGAAGCATGGTTTTATATGGGCTTTTCCCCGCGGGCAATAGCCACGATGCCTGTTCTTGAAACATCAACAAGACCAAGCGGTTCCATGAGGTCGATAAAGGCATCAATCTTCTCTGTGGAGCCGGTAATTTCAAAAACGAAGGATCGCGCCGTCGAATCCACCACGCCAGCACGAAAAACATCGGCAATCCGCAGGCTTTCCACCCGTTTATCGCCCCCACCCCGAACCTTGATCAGGGCCAATTCACGGGCAACATGGGGGCTATCCTGGGTCAGATCAGACACTTTATGCACTGGCACCAGCCGGTTCAGCTGCGCTTTGATCTGCTCAATAACCTGGGGCGTGCCTGATGTCACCACCGTAATCCGCGACAGCATCGCTTCGGTGTCGACTTCCGCCACGGTCAGGCTTTCGATGTTATAGCCCCGGCCTGAAAAAAGCCCAATGACCCGAGCCAGAACGCCGGATTCATTGTCCACCAGCACCGCAATGGTGTGTCTTTCGATCCCCTGATCTGCCAGAGATTTTGTCGCACTCATACCAACACCATACCTTCCTCTGAAATTGGCTTTTCCGCCTTGTCTTTGGGGCCAAGCAACATTTCATAATGCGGCGCCCCTGATGGGATCATTGGGAAACAGTTTTCTGTCTGATCAACCCGAATGTCGGCGATCACAAAACCATCGGTGTTGATCATTTCCTTGATCACACCATCCACTTCAGATGGTTTGTTTGCAATCAGCCCGGTGCCACCAAAGGCTTCGGCCATTTTCACGAAATCAGGAAGGCTCGACATGTAGCTTTCCGAATAACGCCCGCCATGGAGCAATTCCTGCCACTGGCGCACCATGCCCATATACTGGTTGTTCAGGATAAAGATTTTTACCGGCAACCGGTACTGGGCAGCCGTCGACAATTCCTGAATGTTCATCAAAATAGAGGCTTCACCGGCGACATCAATCACCAGCGCGTCCGGATGTGCCACCTGTGCACCGATAGCAGCAGGCAACCCATAACCCATGGTGCCAAGCCCGCCAGAGGTCAGCCAGTGGTTTGGCTGATCAAATTTCAGGAACTGGGCAGCCCACATCTGATGCTGGCCCACTTCGGTGCTGAAATAGGTGTCCTTGTTTTTGGTCAAGGCCTGAAGCCGTTCCAGCGCATATTGAGGCTTGATGATGTCTTTGGTCTGATCATAGGCAAGGCAATCACGGCTGCGCCATTTGGCAATTTGGCGCCACCATTTATCCGAAGCCTTTTTATCGATCCGGTATTTCTTTGCCGTCCAGCATTTCAGCATTTGGCCTAGCACCGTCGCGCAATCCCCAACGACCGGTTCATCCACCAGAACATTTTTATTGATGGAAGACGGATCAATGTCGATATGGATTTTCTTTGCATCCGGACAAAATTCGTCGATTTTTCCGGTCACCCGATCATCAAACCGCGCGCCCACCGCCACCACAAGGTCGCTGTTATACATGGCAAGGTTTGCTTCATAGGTGCCGTGCATGCCCAGCATGCCCAGAAATTGTTTGTGATCGGACGGAACCGCGCCCAGCCCCATCAGGGTTGATGTGATCGGGCCGCCAGTTTTACGGACCAGTTCGCGCAGCAATTTTGATGCCCTGGGCCCAGAGTTAATCACCCCGCCGCCCGAGTAAAAAATCGGGCGCTTGGCCTTGGCCAACAGTTCCACCGCACGATCAATCGCATCCTGATCACCCCGCATTTTCGGGCGATAGCGCAATTGATGATCGGGCTTTGCGGACTTGGCCTTTGATGTCTGTTTTTTAGGCGCCGTGTAATCGGTGCGCATCTGCAACACGTCTTTGGGTAGATCAATCACCACCGGACCGGGGCGCCCGGTTCGGGCAATGTAAAACGCCTCGCGAACAACCCGGGCAAGGTCTTTGACATCCTTCACAAGATAATTGTGCTTGGTGCAGGGCCGGGTGATGCCCGTGGTATCGGCCTCTTGGAAGGCATCATTGCCAATCAGGTGCGTTGGCACCTGCCCGCACAGGCACACAAGGGGGATCGAATCCATCAAGGCATCGGTCAGGCCCGTCACGGCATTGGTAGCCCCGGGGCCAGATGTCACCAGAACCACGCCCACTTCACCGGTGGAACGCGCATAGCCCTCAGCCGCATGGACCGCACCCCCTTCTTGGCGCACCAGAATGTGGCGGATGGCCTTTTGCTGAAACAGCGCGTCATAGATGGGCAAGACCGCACCACCGGGATAGCCGAATACGGAATTGGTCTTTTCCTCATCCAACACTTTGAGAAGAATTTCGGCACCGGTGAGCTGTTTTTTGGCTTTGGCCATAGCTTGATCCTCTAGCATTCGGGGCCAAACAGCCCCATAAAATTCAAAAAGGGCAAAAAAGCCCTCCCATACCCCTGATTCTTAGGCACAACCGGCCAAATTTAGTCTGAACGGATGCGAAAGACGGCCAAACTAAGGGCAAGCGATTCCCGGGTCAAGGGAAATCATAGAATATATGATAAGATTTTTCCCTTAAATCTTTCTGAATATTTCTCAAAAATGGTCTTGTCCGCAATCATCTGCCCCTTAAACCAGGTGATCTGGCGTTTGGCATAGTTCCGCGACAGGGTTTTAGCGCGGGTCAGGGCGGCTTCCATGGGGATTTCCCCCCTGCCCGCCTTGATCAATTCCGCAACGCCCAAGGCCTTCATGGCCGGAAGCCCTGAATCAAGGGCACGATCCCCAAGCGCCATGGCTTCCGCCATCGCACCCGCATCAATCATCTGATCAAACCGTTCCTCGATTGCTGCATACACGTCTGCTCTTGGGGGGTCCAAAAGGATGGAGATGAAGTGCCAATCGGGATCGGGGCCTTGTTTGGGTTCCCCCTGCCATGATTTGAGGCTTCGCCCGGTTGCAGACCAAACCTCCATCGCCCGGATCATCCGCTGGGCATCGGTGGCACCGATGCTGGCCGATCCGGGATCGCTCGCCAACAGCTCTGCCCGAAAGGCTTCATTGCCAATTTCCCCATGGTGCGCACGGATGTTTGCGCGGATGTCACCGGGAATATCGGGGATGGGTGCGATGCCTTCCATCAAGGCCTGAAGGTAAAGGCCAGAGCCCCCGACAATGATTGGGGTTTTGCCAGATCGAAAAATTTGATTGATTTCATCAATTGCCATTTGGCGCCACAAGCCAGCAGAACAAACATCGGCCGGGTCCATAACCCCGTAAAGCCGATGGGGCACCCGAGCCAGATCATCAGCATCGGGCTGGGCGGTCAGGATTTCCAGACCCTGATAGATTTGCATGGAATCGGCATTGACGATAACGCCATCAAGATGTTCTGCCAACACAATGCCAAGGCCGGATTTTCCCGAAGCCGTCGGCCCGGCGACCACATAAATGGTTTTCAAATCTGTGGCGGACATTCCGGGTTTCCCCCGTTTTTAATCCCTGTGGCTTTAATCAAGGGCGAGAGACACCAGACCATCGGCAAGCTTTGGCTCAAACCAGGTCGATTTGGGGGGCATGACATCGCCTGCATCCGCCACCGAAATCAGATCGGCAATGGATGTTGGATAAAGGGCAAAAGCAACTGCCCAATCGCCCCCATCAACGCGTGCCTCCAACCCTTCCATGCCACGAATGCCGCCGATAAAATCAATGCGTTTATCGGTCCGCATATCCCCAATGCCCAGCACCGGAGACAACAATTTATCCGCCAAAAGGCTGACATCCAAGCGTTCTACAGGCGTCGCATCACTGCCCGGGGGCTGCTTCAGGGAAAGGCCATACCAGGTGCCATCTAAATACATGCCAAAGGTCTGCGGTCCTTTAGGTTTGGCAGGCACGCTGCTTTCAGTGACATCGAATGTTTCACCAATGCGAGCCAAAAGCTGTTCGCGATCCAGATCATTCAGGTCTTTGACCACACGGTTGTAATCAAAAATTTGCACTGCATCGGTGGGGAAGCTGACGATCAGAAAATAATCATAGGGCTGATCCCCGTTGCTTGCAGAATCCTTCGCTGCTCTGGAAACGGCAACTCTGGATGCGGCAGCGGATCGATGATGGCCATCGGCAATATAGATCACATCCATGGCATCAAAGGCATCGCTGATGGCACCAATATCGGCGGCATCATCCACCACCCACAGGCTGTGATGGGTGCTGTGATGGGTGCCGGGAAGGTCTACTTCATAGACCGGCTTTGTCTGGGTCATCTTGTTTACCACCCCATCGATGCCCGCATCGGGATGATGGACTGTGAACACCGGCCCGGTTTGGGCATTGACGGCTTCGATCTGGTTAACCCGGTCGTCTTCTTTTTCGGGGCGGGTAAATTCATGACGCCGTATTCGGTTGTCATCATATGCCGCAACAGACCCCCCACCGACGATCCCGGTCTGCACATGATCGCCCATTTGAATACGATAGACGTAATAACAGGGCTGGCCATCGCGCCGGATCACCCCATCGGCAATCATGCGTTCCATGTTTTCTGCACCCTTGGCATAAACCTCTGGCGCGTGAACATCGGTCCCTGATGGCAAATCGATTTCCGGTTTGGAAATGTGAAGAAAGCTCAACGGATGGCCTTCTGCCAATGCGCGGGCTTCATCACTGGAAACCACGTCATAGGGGGGGGCAGCCACTTCTGATGCTAATTCAGGGGCAGGCCTTAAGCCTGCAAAGGGACGAACGAGGGGCGTGGTCAAGGAAACAGCCTTTCAAAGCGTTGAGACATTGTCGCGGACAAGATGCCGCAATGGCATTACTACCCGTCTCCGGCGTATTTTTCCACCCCAGATTCTCTTATAAAAGGATGCGCTTAGCCTTCGGTCACGGGAAGAACGATGAATTGACGCACCTTCTTGCGTTCCGTCAGCAAAAGCACCGTCTTGCGTTTCGCTTTGCGGGCCTTTTCGATGCGTTCCTTGAATTCCTTTGGGGTATTCACGGTATCAGGCGCCACTTCAACGATCAGATCGCCTGCCTGAAGCCCGCCCTTTTTACTGGCGCTGCCTTCTTTAACGTCGGTCACCAAAACGCCCTTGGCACGGGTATCAAGTTTGAAATGCTTGCGGTTTGTTGCGTTCAGTTCGGTCAGCGACAACCCCAGCATTTGCAGGTTTGATTTGTTTGTTGAAACCTTGACGGCCTTGGCCTCTTCGCCTTCGGGCAATTCACCAATCTTGAGCTTAATCGTAACATTCTTGCCATTACGGATTACGGTCAAGGTCACCTGCTTGTCGATGGCAGTTTCTGCCACAAGCCGTGGCAGATCGCGCATTTCAGGAACCGGTCTGTCATCAAACTGAACGATCACATCACCGGCCTTCAACCCCGAACCATGGGCCGGGCCTTTTTCATTGACGCCAGCAACCAACGCGCCTTTGGCGTTTTTCATGCCCAGGCTTTCAGCGATTTGCTTTGTAACCGTCTGGATACGCACCCCAAGCCAACCGCGGCGGGTATGCCCATATTTGCGCAACTGGTCGATGACCACTTTGACCTGGGATGATGGAATGGCGAACCCAATCCCGATAGACCCCCCAGAAGGTGAGAAAATTGCCGTGTTAACGCCAATCACTTCGCCCTTGAGGTTGAACATCGGGCCACCGGAATTACCCCGGTTGATAGATGCATCGGTTTGCAAATAGCTGTCATAGGGGCCGGAATTAATATCGCGCTTTAATGCCGAAATAATCCCCGCCGTTACCGTGCCACCAAGCCCAAAGGGATTGCCAATGGCCAGAATCCAATCCCCAACGCGCGATTTGCTGGAATCACCCAAGGTCACAAATGGCAACGGTTTTTTAGGCTCGACCTTCAGCAAGGCCAAATCTGTTTTGGGATCACGGCCAATTAATTTGGCCTTGAGATTGGTGTCATCTTGTAAAATAACCGTGATTTCTGACGCGCCTTCAATCACATGATGGTTCGTCACCACATAGCCTGATGCATCAATGATGAAACCAGACCCAAGCGAGGTCACTTTGCGGGGCTCGGCACCGGGTTTGTTACGGTCGAAAAAATCACGAAACAAATCTTCGAAAGGCGACCCCGGAGGGAACTGCGGCAATTGCGGCGTGCGTTTTGATTTCTTGTTGACCTGGGTTGTCGAAATATTGACCACCGCTGGTAAAAGACGTTCAGCAAGATCGGCAAAACTATTTGGCGCCGTGCCGTTCGGTGCTGCGGCCACTGCACCATGGCTCAGGGGAAACATCACCGTCAACGCAACCAAAATTGCCGCAGCAAATAAGGTAAACCGCGAGGTGAAACCGGTCATCGTCTTTTGCATCTAATAAACTCCATACGCTTATGATCGAATAGGTATGATTATGAGTTAAGTGGTGAATATGGTGCAAATATGGCGGTTATGCATCAGCCAAACCGGGCTAGACCCGCAAGGATAATCACAGCAACAAAGGCAGAAGCAAGCCCCATCACACGCAGGCGCGCTGGTGCCATCTTGGCAAATTCAGCCATCATTGCCTGCATTGGGCCCGGGAAAAGCGCCAGAACGACGCCCTCCACAAACATGGCCAGCAAAAGCGCATAGCCCAAAAAGGGGAAAAACCCATCTGTCATTGCTGACGTCACGGGTTCAGCCCTAGCACCCGCGAGGTGCTACTTTTTGCCGCCTTTGATGTCACCAAAGAAGCGGAAAAATTCGCTTTTGGGCGACAACACCAAATTGGTGTCCCCACTGGTGAGCGATGCCCTATACGCTTCCATGGACCGGTAGAAATCATAAAATTCCCGTGCCTGTCCACCATAGGCCTTGTTATAGACCGCTGTTGCCGTGCCATCGCCTTCGCCTCGCAGCTCTTCCGCCCGTTTGCGGGCTTCGGCCAACAAGATGGTGCGATCACGATCAGCGGCCGCACGAATGCGTTCACCCAGTTCCGCACCTTCGGCGCGCAATTCCTTGGCTTCACGTTCACGTTCAGACCGCATCCGGGCAAAAATGGCTTCAGAGTTTTCCTGAGGCAGATCGGCACGACGGATGCGAACATCCACCACTTCAATCCCGAACTGCTTGGCTTCGCCATTCACCCGTTCCTGAATTTCGGCCATGATCTTGACCCGTTGCTCTGTCAAAAGAGCGGGCAAAGAATAACCACCGATAATGGACCGCATGGATGCATTGATGATCCGTCCCAACCGGATACGAAGCACGCCTTCGGTGCCAACGGTCTGGAAGAATTTAAGCGGATCGACGATGCGATAGCGGGCATACGAATCGGCAACGATGCGTTTTTTGTCTGCTGCAATCATTTCTTCTGCTGCAGGATCAAGATCAAGCACCCGGCGATCGTAAAAGATCACGTTCTGGACAAAGGGCGTCTTGAATTTAAGCCCCGGTTCACGCACCACCTGTTCGGGTTTACCAAACTGCAAGACGATGGCTTGCTCTGTCTGGTGCACCGTATACATGGAAGCCGATGCGACGATCCCAATGGCGATAACAATCACGCCTAAGAAGGTAAGACCTTTGCTCATTTGCTGCCTCCCTTCAGGCGTTTCTGGAGTTCAGGCAAGGCCAGATATGGCACTACGCCGGAGCCCCCCTTACCATCAATGATCACTTTCGGATTTTTGAGCATAACTTCCTGCAAGGTTTCCAGATAAATACGCTGTTTGGTCACAGCAGGGGCGCGTTTATATTCATTGTAAACGGCCAGGAACCGGCTGGTTTGACCCTCAGCATTGGCCACCACTTCGCGTTTGTAACCTTCGGCCTTTTGGGTCAGCTGGGCTGCTTCACCACGGGCACGGGGAAGGATATCGTTGCGGTAAGTTTCCGCTTCGTTGCGCTGGCGGGCCTTATCGGCCTCGGCGCGTTGAACATCCCGAAAGGCATCAATAACCGTGGGTGGGGGATCAAGATCCTGAATTTGAATCTGGGTAATTTGAATGCCTGAGCCGTAATCATCAAGAACACGTTGCAGCAATTTCTGACCACCCTGTTCAACCTCACGACGGCCTTTTTCCAGAATGTCCTGAATCATAATTCCCGTCATGACCTTGCGCTTGGCACCGCCAGAAACCTGCTCACCCTGCTTTTGAATGGCAGACCGACCAACGATTTCACGCATGGCGCTTTCGGCTGCGGCCTTGACCGTCTGTTCGGGGTTGCGAATGTTGAACAAAAACTTGCCCGCATCCTTGATCACCCAGAACACCGATGAATAGACCTTCACGATGTTTTCATCACCCGTCAGCATCAAGCTTTCTTCGGGCACATTCCGTGTGGCACTGCCAGAAGGACGGAAGCCAATGGAAACCTGATTAACCCGCGTCACCTTTGGTGTCAGCACGGATTCAATGGGGGAAGGCAAATGATAATTAAGACCCGGCTGGGTGGTACGGGTCCAGGCGCCAAAACGCAGAACCACACCCTGTTCATCGGGCTGTACCTTATAGAAGCCAGAAGCCATCCAAACTGACGCCGCGATGATAAGGATCAGAATAACGCCCCGGCTTGACCCAGGACCGCCGGGAATGATGCCCCGTAACTTGTCCTGTGCGTTGCGCAAAACGGCTTCAAGATCGGGCTGCTGACCGCCGCCGCCCCAGTTTCCCTGACCGCCGCCACCGCCACCGCCATTGCCGCCGCCTGAACCGCCGCCATTACCCCAAGGGCCACCGCCCCCGCCACCTTGATTGCCCCACGACATAGATATATTCCTTCCCTTGCGCCAAATTCCGCAAAATAAACCCTGAAATCAGAGGCCGAACCTTTAAAAACTGCGCACAACGGTCTTTGTCGTTTGCAATCGGGTCGGCCTTCTTTATACCCTTGGGTTATAGGGCAGCCAGCGTACAGACGCAACGCGACTTCACGCTTATTTGTTCAAACTATTACCTACATTTGGAATCCCAATGGACGAAAAACGCACAATGGTCACAAAAGATGATGTACGCGCCGCTTTGACGAGCGTTATAGACCCCGATGAGGGCAAAGACATTGTCACACTTGGCCGGGTTCAGGGATTGGTTGTCCGTGGCGGCAATGTTGGGTTCACCATAGAAGTGGAGGCCGAACGCGGCCCTGCCCTTGAACCCCTGCGCAAAAAAGCCGAAGAAACAGTGATGGCATTGGATGGCGTGGTTTCCGTCACCGCCGTTCTGACGGCCGAAAAATCGGCAGATGCTGCCCCGGCCCAGAAACCAGTTGAGCCCCCGGCTCAACCCCAACAAGCCCAGGGCAAAATTGGCGGCCATGGCCACGCGCCTGATCCCGATGCGCCGCCATTGTTGGCCGATGTGAAACACGTGATCGCCGTGGCATCGGGCAAGGGCGGCGTCGGAAAATCCACCGTTGCCGTTAATCTGGCAGTGGCTTTGGCCGATCAGGGCCATAGCGTGGGCTTGCTGGATGCCGATATTTACGGGCCTTCCCTGCCCATGATGATGGGCATAAACGACCGCCCCCAATCAAAAGACGGGAAAATAATCGAACCGTTAGAAAATTATGGCGTCAAAACCATGTCCATTGGCTATCTCATCAAAGAAGGCACCGCCATGGTTTGGCGCGGGCCCATGGTGATGGGGGCGCTACAACAAATGATGCGTGATGTGAACTGGGGGAAACTGGATGTTTTGGTGGTCGATATGCCGCCGGGCACCGGGGATGCCCAATTGACCATGGCCCAAAACACATCCATGTCAGGGGCCGTCATTGTATCCACACCCCAAGACATTGCCCTTTTGGATGCGCGCAAGGGCATCACCATGTTTGAAAAGGTCGATGTGCCGGTTTTGGGCATCATCGAAAACATGTCCAGCTTTGCCTGCCCGGAATGTGGCCACGAAAGCCATATTTTTGGCCATGGCGGGGCAAAGGCCTGCGCCGAAGAACTGGGGGCAACCTTTTTAGGGGAAATCCCTCTGGATATAGAAATCCGCAAAACATCCGATGCGGGCCAGCCCATCACGGCCACGTCGCCCGATGGCGTCCACGCCAAACGGTTTAAAGACATTGCAAAACAGGTGTGGGAAACAGTCGAAAAATAAGGCGCCCGTTTTTTTCAGGCGCTTATCAGGGCTATTTTTCTTTACCCAGCGCTTCCATCATCTCACCCCATTCACGCGGGGAAAGACCGGATTCTTTTTGGGAAACGGGCTCACCCGCCAGCATTTTCTTGACCGCGCCCAGACCCTTTTCTGACAGGTGAAAACCACCCATGCGGTATTGCACAAACGCATCATACGTGATCGGCACCCAGCGTTTGACCATTTCCAGCATGGCATCAGCATAAACGCGGATTTCATATTGGGCATGGGGGTCTGCGCGCAAGGAAAGGAAGTGCAACAGATTGTGCAAATCCACCTTCCAATACCATTGGGTATAATAATTAAGGGATAAATTCATCCGCGCCAGTTCCCGGGCAAGGCCGGACCGGGTGGGGTCAACCATATTGCCATCGGCATCTTCGTTGAGCATTTCTTCGTAATGGCCATAGGCTTGTTCTGCATCGTCGCGCAGCAAATCCATCACCCGTTTTGCTTCATCGCCGCTTAAGGCATCGCCCCGGCCCTGGCGATTAGAAGACGCCTGCACCCCCAGTTGTTCGGGTTCGGGGATATAAAATTCTTTATCCAAAATGGAATACCGCGCCGAATATTCGTTCACATTGGCGGTGCGGTGCCTGATCCATTGGCGGGCAATAAAGATCGGCAGTTTGACGTGAAATTTAATTTCGCACATTTCAAACGGTGTAGTGTGGCGATGGCGCATCAAATAATTGATCAACCCGGCATCTTCGCTGATGCGCCGGGTCCCCTTGCCATAAGACACCCGCGCCGATTGAACGATGGCCGCATCGTCGCCCATATAATCAATCACCCGGATCAATCCATGATCCAAAAGGGGCGTCGCTTCGTACAGCACTTCTTCCAATGCCGGCACCGTTGGGCGGCGGGTTTGAAAGGACTCAGCCCTTTGGGCTTCGATTTCGGCTTGTTGGTCTTTTGAAAGAGGCATTATGGCGGGACACGGACTTTGTTAGGTTTGTAGAAATTATCCCCCCCACTTTAGCCCCATTGGCCCATAAGTTAAAGCCGTGCCTTCGCCTTTTTGCCCGTAAATCGTGGCTTTTTTTGATCCCTTGATAAGATCACGCATCTGGGTCTTTAAAAGTTAACCCAGAATGCCTATATTTGCCATGCCGCTTCGGCGGCTATGGTGATAAACGCCCTGTGAAATAAGCGTTGCGGACCCGGGGGCGGTACCCGGCGCCTCCACCACTCTTCAGACGGTGCGAAAGCACCCGACCAGATGGGGGCGAAATAGGATCGACGCGCGTGGTAAAGGCAGGATTTTTGCCCGGCATGATACCGCCGTTATCGGGTCAAACCTTATGTGCGAACGATAATGAATACGCACTCGCTGCTTAGATAAGCAAGCGCGGTTCGGGGGGCACCGGGCAACAGAAGCCCCCCACTATCTTTATCCCAGATCAACATCCCTGTTCCGAACAAATGCGTTTGGGCCATCCCCACTTTATCCTGAGCCATAAAAGTTCGATCATATCGAAGAGCTTGACCAGGAAGGACACGGCATTAACCCGGCTTCTGGCTTTGCCAATTTGATAGGCGGTTAGGGTTTCACCATCTGACCCGGTTCCCCCCATCAGACAACCCTCAGCACATGTTCTGGCATAAAGGCCAAGATCACGCCCCAAGATGTTCCCCATAGTCTCGGCCATGGATTCCATCCGCCTCTTGCTGGTCAAACGTTTGCGGCGGACAGGGATTGCTTTTTTTAATGCCCCAATGCCACGGGGTTGCACCTTCGCCTCAACCAAGGCCCAGACATCATCGTACCAAGCCCCCAGAAAAACATACTGCTTCCCGTTTTCTCCGGTCCCCGCCTCACCCGAAATAAGCCAGCCAAGATAGGGCAGGACAAAAACATGAAACCGTGGAGAAGCACCACTTCTTTGGTCAGAGAATTCCGTTAGCCGCCGATGGCGGGTCCGTATATTTTTCCAAGCCCCATCCCGGCCAGCATCCATGATCGTATTTTTTATATCGCTGACATCACCGGGATTGAGCCTCAGCTCCTCAACCCGCACCAATTTCCAGGATATGCCAGCCTGCTGCCATATCCGATTGACCTCAGGCAACAAGGTATCGGCAACCTGCGCGTGGCCTACCCAGTTCCGCAACGCGACATCTGAATGTTTGATGTCGACGTTGCGAACCAGATGAACCGCGATGGGGATTTCAATGTTTGTACGGTCCGTGTTCAGTGCATACAGCTCTGAACGGATAACCACAAATGCCGCAATGCCCAGAACAATGCACACTGCAATCAAACCATAACGAGCAAGGACCTTTAAGTACCGCATGGTTGATTTATAACCTGAATTAAAAACAATTCAAAATTGTAAGCACCCACCTATTCACAGTTACTTGCCACCGCCTTTTCCACCACCCGTGCTTGGCACATTAGAACCAACGCCATCATGTACGCCCTGAAGTATGAGCTGCTGTGCTTCCACAGGAAGCTTATCAAAATCTGTCACAGACATATGCTTCTCCCACCATGTCTCAAAAGAAGACCATTTATCCCTGGCTTCATCCCAGGCATCTATTATTTCAACCACAATTCCTGATGCCTCATCCCGCCTTGCCTGCTCTTCTTCACGGTCCTGAGCCTCTCGATCCTCATATGCATCGGCACTCTCCTGTTCCCCATCTGCCTTTTGGCTTTCGCTCAAGATCGTGCCGGGGGGCAGTAACGTGGTGGGCGCCTGTGTCGTGTCGGGGGCAATCTGTTGGGGTGCCCGCTTCGGGTAAAGCTTGCGCAGCGCCATGGCTTCTTCTTTGATCCCGGATGGAAAATCAATGCCATGATCATCAAGGGCTGCAAGCATCATGGTGCGCCCGGATTTTTCCAGCCACGTGCCCTCTTGGAGATCG